>JABWAN010000898.1 GCA_013361015.1 Candidatus Zhuqueibacterota bacterium
TCACCGTTTGCCTGATTGATCAAGGCAAGTATTTCGACCCCACGCGTGTGAAAGACCCCGATCTCGATCGCTATGTCCAAATCGGCAAGAAGGGCGGATTGGGCATTTTCATGATGCGCAAGCTCATGGACGAGATCGATTACCGCAAAACCGAAGAGGGCAACGAGCTTCGCCTCACCAAAAATCGCGACGCTTCGGTTTCCACCCACAGAAAACTCATTTCCGCACCGCTCAAAAGCGCAGTCCAGGCCATTCCTTTTTCCATTAAAGCCAAATACTGGCTGCGAAGTTGCTTGGTTTTGATAGTTGGGGTCATCCTCGCATATTTTTATTACCACTATAAAGCCGAGCAGACCGAATTCACCAGATTTGTGGAGCGTCTGCAGGAAATCGACAGCGCGACCAACCGCATTTTTGCGTACAAACCCGATCTGCTCCTCGATGCGCTCGGCGGGGAGGTCTCCATAGCGCTGCAAACGATTTACAATGAAAACCGCGACGTGCTGTATGAGATTGCCCTGGTCGATACACTCGGCTACATCTCTGGGCACAACAATTCCGATATCATCGTTGCCGTTGACAAACTCACGCCGCCGGTTGCTGAAAAACAAAAGATCACGGCGAAGATTGGACTTTATGAATTCGAGGGCAAGAACGAGGCGGGCGATCCGGTGCGGTTCGAAGCATATGATGCCGTCACCCATCTGAAGACGCAGGGAGATTTTCCGGAAACGCGCATTCTGCATATCCGGGCCATGAAGTCGTATGTCGATCACCGTGTTTCCTCGGCGCGTTGGGAATATGCGCGCCTTGCCGTGTCCGTGGCATTGTTGGGATGCGTCGGCTCATTCATTTTGGTATACATTCTCACGGCGCCCATGCGCCGCTTGGCGGAATGGGTGCGCCGCGCGGATCACGGTGAAATCGGCGACGAGATGGATATTGATGCTTCGACGGAGATCGGCGAGATTGCGCACGCATTTTCGGAAATCACCACCAAGTTTCGGCAATCCCAGAAGAATCTTGCGGAACAAGAGCGGCTGCAAAAAGAAATGCAGGTTGCGCAGGAAATTCAACAAACGCTCTTGCCCAGCGATTTTCCGGAGTTGGACGGCTATGAGTTGAATAGTTATTACGAGGCCGCGCGCGAAGTAGGCGGTGATTATTATGATTTCGTCGAAGTTGATAAAGACACGCTGGGCGTGGTGGTTGCAGACGTTTCCGGAAAGGGCGTGCCCGGCAGTCTGGTGATGACAATGATTCGCCAGGCGCTGCGCACGGAAGCGCGCGGCGTAAAAGACGCAGCAGAGGTGCTGTCGCGGGTAAATAAAACCGTGATGGGTGATGTAAAGAAAGGAATGTTCGTGACGCTGTTTTATGTCATCATCGACAGTAAACGGCGGAGATTGAACTATGCCAGCGCCGGCCACAATCCCATGATCTTATTCCGCCCCTCCACCAAGAAGACTTACTATCTCAACCCGCGCGGCTTTCCGGTGGGTATTCAATTGCCCGACGATGACCTTTTTCGTAAGTCGATCGAAAGCGATACGATTCAACTCGCCGAAGATGATATCCTGCTCATGTATACTGACGGCATCACCGAGGCCATGAATGCGAGGCGCGAGCTGTTCGGTGAAGAACGTTTGCTAAAAACTATCCGCGAGTACGGCCATCTGCGGGTAAAACCGTTTGTTGAAAAGATCAAAGACGAGATTCTCGCCTTTACCGAAGGCGAGCCGCAATCCGACGACATTACGCTGGTTACGATAAAGGAAAAGACCTCCCCCGAAAAGGAGGAAATGCGTCGCGCCAAAGAAGCGCACAAAATGATTGCCGAGGGCAAGAGCATCCGCGAGGCGTGTGAGTCCGTCGGCATCACCACGTATGCCTATTACAACAAGTACAAAAAGGAATTCGAGGAAAACGGGGAAGGCAACACGGACGCTGATAGTGAGATTGCGGTCGATGCCAAGCATATCGCGATCGAAGACAAAGTAAAGATCTTTGACATCATCAAAAACCATCCGGAATACGGCGCCAAACGCATCAGCGAAGAATTGAACACGGAAGTTTACGGTTCCACGGTCATTCCCGAGAATAAAATCTATGACGAGCTGGTGCGCAATCGCCTGAACACCAAGCAACTGCGCGAAGGATTTGTCGCGCGCGGCGGACGCACGAAGCGCCCCATGAAGCCGCCAGGCACACCCCTATTAACCCTCTCGGGCGAAGTGATTCTGGATCGCTCGCGTTTGAGCGAACCAGTCAAGCCGGACTTGATAGGCAAGCCGGCGCTGGAGAAGACGGCGCAGCATACCGAGAAGAAGGACGAAAAGCCAGTGGCGGCGCCGGAGGTGGGAACCGTGCATAAAGACGAGAGTGCCGCCGCCTCCAAGTTGGCGATTGTTCCGAGGGAAAAAATCGCTTTCTTCAAATCCAAGAAACGCGGCGCGGATGCGGCAACAGAGGCCAAGCCCGCAAAAGCCGGTACAAAAAAATCCGATCGCGACAAACCGAAAGCGCAGGCTCCGCCCTTTGTCGGTACACAAAGCCCTGCGCAGAGCGGCAGTGAAATAAGTTTTGAAGACCTGTTTGCCGGCGGCACGATCATGGATGATTTTGCCCAGAACGCTCCCCCGACGGCAGACCAGCCGGTAGAATCCGGACCGGGGCAACCCGAATTCATTTCCACGATTGCGAGTGCGGACGAAATTGCTGCCGTAGCGGCCGCCTCGGATGCCGCACCCGAAGAAAACGCCGGTACGAGCGATGAGAATGTTTTCTCGGCTGTCGATGATCTTCTGCGCAATGAGATTGATTTTTCTTTCAGCACAGAGCAAGAGCCGCGAACTCTTGACGCCGATGTGCTTGACACAGCTTCCAGCGTCGACGAACTGGTGCGCGAGGAATTGGAATATGCCATACCGGAGCAGATGCCGGAGGCTTCGGAAACGCAGGTGCCATTTGTCGAAGTCAATGAATTGCTGGAATATGCCACGAGCGATTCGGAAAACTCACCCGACGAGTTTGATCTTCCTTCCAACGGAACGGAATCCGGCCTGATTGCCGCC
>JABWAN010000899.1 GCA_013361015.1 Candidatus Zhuqueibacterota bacterium
AGAACCTCAACGGCTTTGCTCTCGGCTCGCGCCAACGGATTGATTTGATCAATGCGGAAGCGCAAACGCTTTTTGGACCGGAGATCGATTTCATTGCTGAGTTCGTGCGGGCGCAACCAAGCCAGGCGAACGACGCGACGGCAGTGCTCGATCTGTTTTGGCTGGAAGAATTTCAACCTCACTTTTCGGCGTTTGGTCCGCACTTGCTGCGCACCACGGTCGAAGTGCGCTGCCCATTCTTCGACAAAAGAATGCTCGATTTGATCGCAACTATGACGCCGCTGCAGCGCAGCTCCGACAAGCCGCTGCAACGCCACGCGATTCATGCTTTGACGCCGGCGCTCGCACGCATGCCATGGGAACGCACGGGCTTGCCGCTGACCGCGAGCTTCAAAAAAACGCAACTGCGGCGTGCGACCAAGGCCTTGCGCCGGCGCGCCAATCGTTTGCTGCGCCGGCAAGCGCCGGCAAGCCCCGGCAAGATGATCGACTACGATGAAATGATTCGCACCTCGCCGGAGCTGCAGAAAAGAATCAACGCGATGCTCATCGAGCGCTGGCCGGAAGGCTCGCGACTGTTCAACCCTCGAAGCCTGCAAATTCTCCTCGACGAGCACATGAATCGGACCGGAAATTTCGCCGAAATGATCGGACGGATTTTCACAGTGGAGGCGTGGCACAAGCAATTTGTTCATGAACCCGAGAGCTGGCCGCGCGTCACCGCGGCCAGGTCGGAGCGTGTTTACGAAATAGCGGCATAAGCGAAGTATACTCGCATCAGGTTTGTTGTCAGCTCCCTACCACTCTGTCATTCTGTAAGTAGCTTCCCTTGCGCTTGAGACGCATCATATCTTTGAGCGAGGTTGCAAGTACGAGGGAAGTAACCGATAGCATGACGAGGGCGAGGTGGCGCTCCAAATCGGCCCCCAAAAATCAAACGCCAGATAAAATCCAAGCGGTGCAATCATGCTATTCAACTCATATGAATTTCTCGTCTTCTTTCCCCTGGCCGTCATGATGTATTTCTTGACGCCGGTCAAATGGCGCTGGCTGCTGCTGCTCACCGCGAGCTGCTATTTTTATATGTGCTGGAAGCCGGAGTACATCGTATTGATGATGTTTCCAAGCTTAATCGACTATTACGTCGCTCTTAAAATGCGCGCAACGCCGGAGCAAAACAAACGCAAGAAGTATCTCTGGTTCAGCCTTGTGACCAATCTCGGCCTGTTGTTCACATTCAAGTATTTTAACTTTTTTAATGAAAGCTTGCGCGCGTTGTTCGAGGCGCTCAATCTTTCTTATGCCGTGCCCGTGGTCAACCTGCTGCTGCCGGTCGGCATTTCGTTTTACACGTTCCAAACGTTGAGCTACACGATTGACGTGTACCGCGGGGCGGTCGAGCCGGAGCGCCATCTCGGCAAATTCGCATTGTTCATAACGTTCTTCCCGCAGCTTGTCGCCGGTCCGATTGAGCGTTCGCGCAATCTCTTGTCGCAATTGCAAAATTTGCGCGCGCGGTTTGAGGCGGAACGCATCACCGACGGGCTGCGCCTCATGCTCTGGGGCTTCTTCAAAAAAGTGGTCATCGCCGATCGGCTCGCGGCCACGGTCAATCTCGTGTACAACAGCCCCGCGGAATATCACGGCGTGCAAATCGTGCTCGCCACCGTATTCTTCGCGTTCCAAATTTTCTGCGACTTTTCGGGTTACTCCGACATCGCTATCGGCGCGGCGAAAATCTTCGGCGTGAATTTGATGAAAAATTTTGACAAGCCGTATTCCGCGCGTTCGATTTCAGAATTTTGGAAACGGTGGCACATCTCGCTCTCGACCTGGTTCAAAGATTATGTTTACATTCCGCTCGGCGGCAATCGCACGATCAAGTGGCGCTGGTACTATAACCTCTTCATCACGTTTCTCATCAGCGGCCTCTGGCACGGTGCGAATTGGACGTTCATCATTTGGGGTGCGCTGCACGGCATCTATTTGATCTTCGCCATCATCTCGCGGCCTTATAAAGACACGCTGCTCCAGCTCCTCGGTTTGAGCAAGCGACCGTTCGCGCTCAAAGCGCTGCAAGTGCTCACGACTTTCGCCCTCGTGAATCTCGGCTGGCTTTTCTTCCGTGCCAATAATTTGTCCGACGCATTGCTGCTGCTCCACAATCTGTTCGTGCTCGCGCCGTTGGCCAGCGTCTTTGAGTTTATCACGCCCGGTGCGCTCGCGCTCAATCTTCTGCTCATCGCGATTTTGGAATTGGCGCATTACGTGGAAAAGGAAACGCCGTTCATCCTGTCCTTGACGCGCAAGCCCGCGCTTATTCGCTGGCCCGCTTACGTGGCGGTGACGCTCGCGATTCTTTATCTCAGCTCATCAAGCGGGCATCAGTTTATTTACTTCCAATTTTGAGGAATCCCAAGATGAAAAAGTTCTTCATAAAGCTCGTCGCGTTCGTGAGTATTATCTTCGCGCTCGATCTCGCTTTCTCCTGCTTGCTCGATTTGGGCAGACCCGCGGATTATGCCGCGTTTGTGGAGAGCAAAGACGATTATGATCGTTTGGAACAAGTCGATATTCTCTTCCTCGGCGATTCGCAAACCGCAGACGGTTTTGTGCCTTCCGTTTTTGCAGAGAAGCTCGGAGCCACGGCGTTCAACTACGGCGTCTATCAACTTTCGCCGTTTGAAGGATATTTTCTACTAAAAGATTTGTTGGCGCGGCGCGAACAGCCGCCCAAGCTCGTGGTGCTCGGCACGGACGCGCAAATGTTTCGTTATCCTGTGAGCGACGGCAAATACTCACCACTGTTCATCGCGAACCCGCTCAATCTGGTCGCGATGTTTTACAAAAGCAGCAATCTGGGCGCGATCACCTCCGCGGGCAGAAAAAAATACTTGTTCGCCGGTTTGATGAAAAGAATTGCCACCGGCCAGGTCGGCGCGGAAATGCGGCGCGAGATTGAAAAGGTCGAAAACGGTTATCTCGTCAACAACAAGCATTACGTTGACCTCCGCCAGTTTGATTGCAACAAAGATCACGGCTTTTTCAGCCTTGCGCCGGTGGAAAAACAG
>JABWAN010000020.1 GCA_013361015.1 Candidatus Zhuqueibacterota bacterium
ATGCGGTCGGACCCCACGGGCAGGCCTGCCGCGCGCAACACGCGACGACAAATCACTGCAGCAGGAAGCGCAGCAATATGGCCAGATGCCGAAGATGAACGTCAACGAGCAAGCGATTCGTCCGCTGCTCGGCAACATCGCCACGATTGCGATGCTGCTCCTGCCCGGCATCACCATGCGCCTGCTCGCGGAAGAGAAACGCCAAGGCACGATGGAATTTCTTTTGACCGCGCCGCTCACCAATGGGCAACTCGTGTTTGCAAAATTCACTTCCGCGCTGCTCTTTTATCTCACCATGCTCGCGGCCACGGCGCTGCTCGTCGGGCTGCTCTTTTTTTATGGCAAGCCCGAACTCAATCCCATCCTCACCGGCTATCTCGGTTTGTTCCTTCTCGGCGGAGGCTTCATCGCCGTTGGCCTGTTCTTCAGCGCAATGACCGAGAATCAAATCATTGCGTTTGTGAGCACGTTCGCCACGAACCTCGCGATTTATTTCGCGGCATGGTTCGGCAACATGAACGACGCGGGCTTCGGCAAAATCTTTTCCATGCTCTCGCCGTTCGAGCACTTCGAGGATTTTGCCAAAGGCGTGTTGGATACCAAGCACGTCGTTTTCTATCTCAGCTTCATCTTCGGCTGGCTCTTTCTCACCTACGTGATTTTAGAATCCTCGCGCTGGCGCGGCTTTCAAGGCAAGAGAATAAACATTGCATTGCCCGTATCCGCCGCAGAGTTGGCAAAAGCACTCGGGCGCAAAGTTGAAATCGTTGTAGAGAAGGGCCGCGCGTTCGGTGTGACGACGCAAGAGCACGCAATTGCAGATAAAAATGTCGCAGTCGCTTTGGCGCTGCAATTCGGCTATGATGCGGAGGTGACGAAGCAATGAAGAAGCTCGGCACATACTTAGGCGCGTTCGGCGTGTTGTTGCTTGCGCTTGGTGGTGGCAGTTATTATCTGCGCGCAACGTGGACGTGGTTCGAATATGCCACGCTCGGCTTGGGCGGCGCGCTTGCGTTGCTTTATCTCGCGCTCAATGCGAAAGAGATCTATGCTGCGTTCACGCAGCGCGGCGCCTTGCAAACCGCGAATGCCGTGCTCATGACCTCGCTCGTGTTTGCGTTGCTCGGCCTCGTCGTTTTTTTGTCGGATAAACACGGCAAGCGCTTCGATACCACTGCGGCGCAGCAATTCAGCCTGGCCGATCAAACCGTGAAAGTGTTGCAAGGCTTGCAAGATGATTTGCGCGTGACGTACTTCTACAACCCGCAAGAGCAAGATCAGCGCTACAACGACTTGCTCAAAGAGTACGCGGCCATCACGCCCAAATTCAAACACGAGTTGATCGACCTCGACCGCAAACCCGACATCGCGCGCGAGTACAACGTGACAAGCTATAACACCACCGTGATTTCATATCGCGAGTCTAGCGAGAAGATCAGTGGCATGAGCGAAAGCGATCTCACTAACGCGATCATCAAAGTCACGCGCGAGAAGAAAAAGAAAATCTATTTCACCACGCATCACGGTGAGAAGGACCTCGTCAGCTCCGAGCGCATGGGCATGAACGCTGCGCGCCTCATCATTCTCGAAAAGAATTATGACGTCGCCAAAATCGCGCTGCTTGATAGCGGTCGCGTGCCGGTCGATTGCGCCGCCCTTGTCATTGCCGGTGCGGAAACGCAGTTTCTTCCGAGCGAGATTGCGATGGTGAAAAAATACTTGAAGCTCGGCGGCGCGCTCTATTTGTTGCTCGATACCAAGAGTCCTTCATTCAGCGAAATTCTTTCGGAGTATGGCATCACTGCCGGCAATGATCTCGTGCTCGATGCTTCGGGCGTCGGCCAACTTTTTGGTGCGGGCGCAAATATGCCGGTCGTCATGAATTACGCCGATCATGCCATCACACGCGACTTCGGTCAGTTCATGACGGCGTATCCCGACGCGCGCTCGTTGACGCTCGCGCAGCCGCGGCCCACAGGCATTGAAGCCACGGCCTTCGCGCAAACCACTCCGAACAGTTGGGCGGAAACGAAGCTTGACGCGGGCAAAGGCGAAAAGATGAAGTTCGATGCGAATGAAGACGTGCGCGGCCCGATTGCCTTGGCGATTGCCGCAAAGCGCAGCGCATCAAGTAATCTCGGCACTGATCAAAGCGGCGAAGGCGCACGCGACAGCCGTCTCGTCGTGTTCGGCGACGCGGACTTTGCGACGAACTATTTGTTCGAGTTCCAGAAGAATGGCGATCTCTTCATGAACGCGTTAAGCTGGCTCGCGGAAGAAGAAGATTTGATTTCGATTCGCGCGCGCGACCCCGAAGACCGCCGCATCAGCCTTACCGGCACCGGCTCGCGCGTGTTGCTGCTCTTCAGCGTCGTGCTGCTCCCGCTCGCCTCGTTCCTCGCCGCGATTGCAATTTATGTGAAGAGGAAGTAGGTTGTGCAGAAGCGAAGACAGTAGAACAAAGCAGCCAAAGGAAGAAAAGCAGTCAGAAGAAGCGAGTCGTTTGCCTTGACCCCGAAGGGGTCGAATGTGATAGCGAAGGGCAACGCCCTGGAAAGACGATTCAAAAAGAGATAAAGCCCCAACGGGGCGACATCAAATTGATTCGCGAGAAATAACAGGAGGAAGCCAATGCCACAAAGCCTTGTCAACATTCCTCTGCATTGCATTTGGAGTACAAAAGACCGCGAGCCATTCATTAAACCTGAGATCGAAAAAAAATTGTTCAGCTACATGGCCGCGATCTTTCGTGAATATGAATCGCCGGCACTGGCTATCAACGGAACTGAAAACCATGTACACGTTCTGACCATTCTTTCGCGGAAGATTACGGTGGCCAAGTTGATTGAAGAAGTGAAAAAGAGCTCTTCAAAATGGATCAAAACGAAAAGCACAGCCTACCGAAATTTCTATTGGCAAAGTGGATATGCGGCGTTGGGCATCGGCCAATCGAATGTTGCAGCGGTGAAGAAATATATCGCGAACCAGAAAGAACATCATCGCAGGAAAACGTTTCGGGACGAGTATATCGCGTTTTTGAAAAAATACGGCATTGAATACGATGAGCGATATGTGTGGGATTGATACAAACGTTGCGGGCGGTGATGCCGCCCCGTTGGGGCTTTGATATGATGCGGTGATATTGATCACCAGGGCGTTGCCCTTCGCTATCACATACTGCCCCTTCGGGGCATGCAGAAGGGAACGACGGTGGCACGGGGCAAAGAGAAACATGTAACACCAAGCCCGAAGGGCTGCAATATGAAAGCAAAGGGCGAAGCCCTGGAAACGGGCCGTTTAAATTGCACAAAGCCCCAACGGGGCGACATGTTTGGAATGAATAAATGAACGCGCGATTGCGAGCCGCCACATGCCACGCCCACGGCGTTTGCGATTTGGGAAGAACGGCTTTGCTATAAACATGTCATCCCTCGCGGGATTAAAAGCAGAGGCGCGGGTTGTGAATGGCATTGGCGTGTGCAAGTTTTTTATGGAAGTACACTTCGGTTTTATTTGAAGCCAAGCCTAGAGATGACGTGAGACCCTGGCTTGAAATTTTCAGTTGCGCGGTTGAGCAAAATGTCCTAAAATCGTTTGCATGATAAAGTCATTCAAACACAAAGGACTTCAAAAGTTTTTTGAGACGGGTAGCACGGCGGGCATTCAACCCGATCACAAGCAAAAACTGAGGATGCGTTTGACCGCATTGGATACCGCGACCGTTATATCAGATATGGATTTGCCAGGATTCCGATTGCACCCGTTGAAGGGGGAGAGGAAGGGACAGTGGGCGATTGACGTCAGCGGTAATTGGCGTATCACGTTTGAGTACAAAGATGGCGATGTGTACGTTGTCAATTATGAGGACTACCACCGATGAGCATGCACAATCCACCGCACCCAGGCGAGTTCATTCGAGAAGTTTATCTCGCCCCGCTCGGAATCAGCTATCGCACGGTAGCGGCAAAGCTCAAAGTCGCGCCGTCAACTTTCAATCGGCTCGTGAAAGGCGAGAGCAATCTTACTTCGGAAATGGCGTTGCGCCTGGCGAAGACGTTGGGGCGTTCGCCGGAGAGCTGGTTGATCATGCAGAACAATTACAACCTGTGGCAGGCGAGGAAGACTCTAGACCTCGATGAAGTAGAAACGTTGGCGCTCGTTTAAATCATGGCTTCAACTCGGATGACAGAAGCAAAGAATTTGTTGATGAACATTGGGCCGTCCGCTATCAGCCGCTCCCGCCGATTGCAATTTTTAGAAAAGCACATGCTCTTCCCGCCGGTTGCTCATCTTCAAACAATCGAAAAACGCGGTAGCAACCGCAAAGCGAGCGAAGTCGGACTTTGCAGCGGTGGATTTGATTGAAAGCTTTAGTCGCGAATAAGAGTCTTGTGGCATTCACATTTGCAAAGTCCGACTTCCCTGTTGTAGCGGCGTGGCGTGTGAGGAGGGAAAGATGAACGCGTGATTGCGAGCAACCGCATGCCACGCCTATGGCGTTTGAGATTTTGGAGGAGGGGCTTTGCTATAAACATGTCATCCCTCGCGGGATTAAAAGCGGAGGCGCGGGTTGTGAGTGAGATTGGCGCGCGATTGCGGTTCACGTATGAGGATTTTGCAAAAGGATTCAGATTTAGAATGAAGGAAAAATGCCACGAACCAATATTTTAATTAATAATTGAGGAGACGATATGCCAATCTCAAGGCCTATTCCAAAGAAGATGTTGAAGAATATGTTTTTGAAAGTGCTGCATGAACATCATCGCCCCGGTGGCAACTATAACGGGCATACTTGGGATTACAACAGCATAGTTCGCACTAAACTCTCAGAATACTTCAAAATATCTCCTCTCTCCCCGGAAGAAGTCACGGAGGGCGTACGCGCGGTATTTGAGTTGGAAAGAGACGACTACATCATGCAGGATGCAAATCAAAGCGCTAATTTTTTCAAGATTCTTACCGATAAAGCGAAAAGGATTGTTGATCAACCTCTCGACGATATGACCGTTTCATCAATCGACATTGATCAATTACTGAGTTATGATGAGTTGAGAACCAAGGTGCATGATGATTATTTGTCTGGGGACTATGAAACGGCGATATTCAAAGCATTTAAGATGCTGGAGGAAAAAGTTCGCTCGAAGACAAACTCGGCCCCATCAATAATTGGTACAGATTTGATGACGCGCGCTTTTAACCCAAATGGAGGCTTATTATCTCATCCTGGTGCGCAAACGTCTGCCGAAAGAGACGGTCTCTACTTCCTGATGCGAGGAGCCATGATGTGGTTTAGGAACCCCAGCGGCCATCGAACAGTCGGATATGCGAATCCCAGTGAAGCCGCACATATTCTGTCTTTCGCTAACTTGCTTCTTAATATAGTTGACCAATGCTAATCAATCACGCACACTGTACGATATGCAATTGTAACGCTTCGCCGCCTTAACGAACGGCAGATGTTTGCCTCAAATGTTATTTTTGAAGGACAACTTCCATGAGTTTTTATATTCGCAAAAGCCTCCGCGCCGGGCCGTTTCGGTTCAATTTGTCAAAATCTGGAATTGGCGTCTCTGTGGGATTTACGGGTTTTAGAGTTGGGAGTGGGCCGCGAGGGAACTATGTACACATAGGAAGAAATGGTTTCTATTACAGAACTACTTTGCCCAGTTTAGGGGAGACTAGCAAGGTGAAACCTTTGCTACGATCACATAAAACTGAAGAGAAAACTGCCTCTTCAATTGAAATGAAAGAAATTGAAAGCGTCGATGTCCTTGAATTGCGAGACTCATCATCAAGTGATCTACTTGCTGAATTGAACGACAAAGAAGGTATACTCGAATACTGGCCTTTCGCCGCTATAATCGCGGCAATCGTTTTGAGTGGGATGTTCTACGCTAAGGCGAAAGCCTGGATTTATATTCCGATCTGTTTGATTTTAGGAGTGATTCTATTTTTAGCATATCGTAGAGACCAAACAAGAAAGACCGTAATTCTTTTTTATGAGCTTCATGACTTTGCTGAAGAAGCATTTCAGGCACTGCACGATGCTTTCCAGGAGTTGTTTAGTTGCGCCAGAGCGTGGCATGTCGAAGCCTCCGGTCAAATAACTGATTTGAATGAATGGAAAAGGCAAGCTGGTGCAGGAACTTTAGTTAAACGGGAAGTGATACAGTTCGCATGCAAAACCCCTAAGTATGTTCAAACCAATATCGCTGTGCCCTCGATGCCAGTTGGAAGGCAAATTGTCTATTTTTTCCCAGACCGTGTGTTGGTTTACGAAAGCGACAAAGTCGGAGCAATCTCTTACAAAGATATAGAGGTTCGATTTTCCAATAAGCGATTCATCGAGTCAGATTATGTGCCTCCCGATGCTCAGATAGTGGATTCGACTTGGCAGTACGTAAATAAAAAAGGCGGACCAGATAGAAGATTTAAGAACAACAGGCAGTTGCCGATCGCACTTTACAGTGATTTACATTTCACAAGCTCTACAGGCTTAAATGAGCTTATTTCTGTTTCGAAACCGAACATCGGCCAACAAATCTTCGAGGCAGTGAAGAAGCTTTCCGCGCTGCAACAATGAGTTTTATCAATTAAAAGAAATGTAACTGTTGTGGAGCATCGCTCTCAATGAAACCCACCACCACCCTCATCCTCGCACTCGTCGTCCTTGGCCTCGGGGCGTTTGTTTATTTTTATGAGATCAAAGGTGGCGAGGAGCGCGGCAAAGCGGAGGAAGAGGGCAAAAAGATTTTTGCGCTCGAGGCAGATTCGGTGAGGGCGATCAGCTTACAAGAGGCGGGCGTTGCGTTCGAGAAGCGAGGTAGTGCTTGGCACCTCGTTGCGCCGGTGGAGTATCTTGCGGATGAGGGCGCGGTGAATGCATTGCTCAATCGCATTGCCTCGGCGAAACGCGAGCGCGAGATTAGCAGCAGTGCGGCGGAGTATCGCAATTATGGCTTGCTGCCCGCGAGCGAGACCATCGTGCTCGAATATCAAAATAAAAAAGACACGCTGTATTTGGGCGATAAGAGCGCGACGAACGCGATGGTTTATGTGCGCCGCAATAGCGATCCGCATGTTATACTCACGGAAGCGGCGGTGCTCACGAATGCGCAAAAGACGCTGCACGATTGGCGCGATAAGAGTTTGATGAAATTCGAAACGAACGAAGCCACGCGCCTTTCACTCACCACGCCGAGCGGGCGCTTTGATCTATACAAAGAAGGCGAAACGTGGCGGCTCGCTGCGCCGCTGCAAGCCGAGGCAGACGCGAGCAAAGTCTCTTCAATCTTGAGCAAAATGAGTTACAGCCGCGTGACCGATTTTGTGGCCGAGAGCCTGGACGATGCCAAATATTATGGCTTGGATAATCCGAGTTATATTTTTACTATTGCGCTCGGCGCGAGCGCGCTCGATACGAGCGGCGCACAGAAGACGATGCACTTCGGTCGTCGCACAGGCGTGGGATATTATGCGCACGACCCCTCGCGTTCGCAAGTGTTTCTCGTTGATAGCACGGTCGTGAACGAGTTGAAAGTCGATGCGTTGGCGTTGCGCAACAAGCGCGTGGCGCAGTTTGAAAGTTTTCGCGTTGATTATCTCGCGCTGCAATATCCCGAGACGTTGATCGTGTGTGAGAAAGATACGGCCTCGCAATGGCGCATGACTTCGCCGGATTCCGCGAAGGCGAAAAGTTGGAAAGTTTCGAACCTCACCGGCGTGCTCGCGGATATGCAAGCGGTTGCGTTCATTGATGAAGATAAAACAGAGCTAACGCTCTATGGACTTGATAAACCCCGCGCTGCGATTCTTGTAAAAGAAAAGGGCGCTGAACTGGCTCACGTGCTGATTGGCAAAGCGAAGGGCGACCGGGTCTATGTGAAATCAGCGGACAGTCCGATGGTTGTGCTCGTGAAAAAAGAAGAAGCCGATCGCCTGATTGTAGCCGTGAGCGAATTGAAAGAATAAAGAGGAGTCGTCGTAATGACATGTAGGAAAGAAACCGATCTGAACGGCAAGAAGTTCAGTATCGAAACGAATCGCGTGGCGCGGCAAGCGGATGGCGCGTGCTGGGTGCAACTCGGCGATACCATCGTCATGGCTACTGTGGTCGGCGCGGATGAAGCCGTCGAGGGCCAGGACTTTTTTCCATTGTCCGTTGATTATCGTGAGAAGGCGTTCGCTGCGGGAAAAATTCCGGGCGGATTTTTTAAGCGTGAAGGCAAGCCGTCGGAGAGTGAAATTCTATCTGCGCGTTTGATCGATCGCGGCATTCGCCCGCTCTTCGCGGAAGATTACAAGTGCGAAGTGCAAGTGATGGTGTCCGTGCTCTCCGCGGATAAAGAGAACGATCCCGACGTGCTTGGCATCTCTGCGGCGTCGACGGCGATTCTGCTTTCGGGGCTGCCGTGGGAAGGGCCGATTGCGGGCGTGCGCGTTGCGCGCATCGAGGGCAAGCTTGTGGCGAATCCCACGCACGATGATTTGACGCAGAGTGATATTGACCTCGTGATCGCTGCGACCGAGGATTCGATTCTCATGGTCGAAGGCGAGGCGCAAGAAATCAGCGAAGCGGAAATGGTGGAAGCGTTGGCGTTCGGACAAGAGATCGCGGCGCAATTGATTCAAGTGCAAAAGGCCGTGGCTGCCGAAGCGGCGAAACCGCGACGCACTTTCACGCCCGCGCCTGCGCCCGAGGGTTTGGAGTCGCGCATCAAGGACATGCTCGCGCCCAAGCTTGGCGAGTATTTGTTTGAGGCGGATAAACAATCGCGGCGTAATAATCTGAAAGAGCTTTACAAGACCACGATTGAAGCATTGCAAGCAGATTATCCCGAAAGCGAAGCGATTGCGGGCGAGATCATACACAAGATCGAAAAACATCTTGTGCGCAAGATGATCGTCGAGAAAGGCCGTCGTCTCGATGGTCGTGGGCCGCAAGACATTCGTCAAATCACGTGCGAAGTCGGCGTGCTGCCGCGCGTGCATGGCACGAGCCTTTTCACGCGCGGGCAAACGCAAGTGCTCGCGGCAATCACGTTGGGCACGAAGGTCGATGAACAAAAGATGGATAATCTCGAGGGCGAGTATTACAAGAGCTACATGCTGCACTATAATTTCCCGCCGTACAGCGTCGGCGAGATTCGTCCTGCACGCGGCCCCGGCCGTCGCGAGATTGGTCACGGAAATTTGGCGGAGCGCTCGCTCAAACCCGTGATGCCGAATGAAGGCACGTTTCCCTACACGGTGCGCGTGGTTGCGGAAGTGCTCGAATCGAACGGCTCGTCCTCAATGGCGACCGTGTGCTCCGGCTCGCTCGCGTTGATGGATGCGGGTGTGCCGATCAAAGAAGCCGTCGCAGGCATCGCGATGGGCTTGATCAAAGAAGGCAACACGACCGTGGTGCTGACCGATATTCTCGGCGACGAAGATCATCTCGGCGACATGGATTTCAAAGTTGCGGGCACGAAGAGCGGCATCACCGGTTTTCAAATGGACATCAAAATCAAAGGCATGTCCGCGGCGATCATGGCCGAAGCATTGGAGCGCGCGCGGGTGGCGCGGCTGCACATTCTCGGCATCATGAATCAAACGTTGAGCGCTTCGCGTCCGGAGCTTTCGCAGTATGCGCCGCGCATCATCACCGTGAAGGTGCCGACGGATTGCATCGGCTTGATTATTGGGCCGGGCGGCAAGACGATTCGCGAACTCACCGAGCGCACGGGCACGACGATCGATATCAATGACGACGGCGTGGTGACGATTGCCTCGGTGGATGCGGAAGCGTGTCAGAAAGCCGCGAGCATTATTGAAGGCATGGTCAAAGGTCCGGAAGTCGGCAAGACTTACAAAGGCACAGTGAAAGGCATCAAGGAATTCGGCGCGTTCGTCGAAATTCTGCCGGGCCGCGAAGGCTTGCTGCACATTTCGCAAATCGATCATAAGCGCATCGCGCGCGTCGAAGACGTGCTGAAGATGGGCGATCAAGTGGAAGTCGAGCTGCTCGAAATCGGCGACGACGGCAAGCTGAGGCTGAGCCGGAAGTCGTTGCTGCCGAAGTAGCGGAGGGCAGAGGGCTTGGGGCTTGGAGTGAAGCACCAACTTATTCCCCCCTTGAGGGGGTAGGGGGTGTTATTGCTTCATGACGCAGCAACAAAGCTATCGCAATCGTGAAGATGGCTATTGACACAAAGGCGCAAAGAAAGACCATCAGGCTTTGTGCCTTTGTATGTATCACGATTAAAAATCGTTCGCGGAAATACGCCTTGTTTCCAAGTTTCCGTTTCTCTGTAAAAAAAGCTCTATCGTATAGCCAGAAATTTGATTGTCGATAATTTTAAAATCGAGTCTATCATCAGCCTCTGAATATGCCGTCTCAGGCCCGAATCGATGAATTTCGCCGTACCAAATTGCGCCCACCGCATACTTTATTTTATAAGAGCCAAGCGGCACTTGAGTCTCGACTGTTCTACCTGCTCTTATGAAGATTGTTTGGACAAGCCTATTTGTATACCAATCAACAATCTTGACATAGTAGTGCATGTCAGACTTGGTGACGATTTTCAACGGGGCGTTGCATTCTTCTGATGTATAGTTTTTGGTCATTCCGTTATAGGGCAGGGGCTTCTCCGGTTCATTGAACTGAGGTCGCTTTTGTTGGTTAGTTTCCTGTGGAGCAATTTGATGATATTCATGACTGACAGATAGGTTGTTGTAATAGCCACCAAATGAAATTATTATTCCTGCACAAGTTGCCAATGCGTATTGTCGATAGGTTGCACTCTTGTGAACTTTAGGCGTGGCTTTTTTACTTTCCGGCATGTTGTAAAAGTCATCGTGGTCAAGAAAGTACTGCCAGTGTCGCTTTGATTGGGCTTCGGTTATTCGTTGGCAAAAGTACTCTATTGTATTCAGAAAATTTTGAACATCTTTCTTAGATACGAAAACCAATTGTTCGGAAGAGTTCGGTAAAATCAACTCAGCGCTTGAGTGCTGATAGACACGATTTGTGTAGTGATGGGTAATTTTGAAATCCTTAATCGTCCAAACACCCCAGCACCAAATTTCGTTAAAATATGTTTTGATAAAATACAAAGGCGTCAAATAGAAATTGCACTTCATTGTGGATTGATGCCACTTGATGATAAAGCGAGCGGCTCGGGAAAATAAAATTGAAATCACTATGGTAACGAGGGATAGCCCAAATATTTCGTAGTTACTCCATTGTGAGCTATTGGACAACAAAAATAGAAAAGGCACCCATAGGAATAAAAATGTAGCCCAAAGGTATGATGATAAAACGCCTTGACTTTTTATCATTATTTGGCTGCTTAATTTTGCGTTTTGCCGCGAGAAGAGTTTGTTTTTAACATGATCCGGCAGTTCTTCATACTGAAAGTATTTTGCACCGGGCTGGCTGTTTTCATTCGTTGTTGCTGCCCCCTTTTTGCCGCAGCTAGTGCAATATTTTTCGTTTGGTTCAAGTTCATTTCCACAGTTTATGCAATAGCTCTTCATTTATAGCCTCATGCAATCGCTTGTCTTTGGTGTTTGAATTTGACGGAACGCAAATCATCTATTTTGTACCTACAAGACGCTATATTCGAGGAATTTTAACTTGTGAAGAATGGCACGCGCTTGAGAAATGAATTTTCAATTTCATGCGTGATTTGAAAAACACCCCCCCTGGCCCCCCTCAAGGGGGGAATTTCGTGCGAGTGATTTTCACTTGATGCGAAACGACAGCGGCGGGATGAGTCGAAAATATCTGATTAATTTTTTACATCTCCCGTGATTGATCAAACACAACATCTGAAAACCGTTTTGCCGAACGGCGTGCGCGTGGTGACGGAGCGCATTCCGCACGTCCGTTCGATTTCATTGGGACTTTGGATTGAAGTCGGCACGCGCGATGAATTGCCGGAGGAAAACGGCATTTCGCATTTCATCGAGCACATCATGTTCAAAGGCACGCGCCGCCGCAATTCAAAAGAGATCGCCGAAAGCCTTGAGGCCGTCGGCGGTCACCTCAATGCTTTCACCGGCAAAGAAGTCACCTGCTATTACGCCCACCTGTTGGATGAACACCTCCCCATTGCCATCGACGTGCTCACCGATTTGCTCACGGATTCTCTCTTCGACATTGGCGAGATGAACAAAGAGCGCGGTGTGATCATCGAAGAAATCAACGCGGTGGACGACACGCCCGAAGAATTGATCCACGAGCTTTTCTTTAACGACCTCTTTCCTGAGCATGCTTTGGGCACTTCGACATTAGGCACGCGCGAAACGGTTTCGAGTTTCTCGCGCGAGCAACTCCTTTCCTTCACGCGACGGCATTACACACGCAATCGCATCGTGGTTTCGGCTGCAGGCAATATCGAGCATGAAACTTTGCTCAACCTGCTCAATGGACGATTGGATAGTCTCTCGAGCAACGGGCCGCGTAAGATGATCACGCCTTCAAGCGTGCGCAACTTAGGCACGGTGAAAGAAGACGTGGGCGCGCAAACGCATATCTGTCTCGGCACGCGCGCGTTGCGTTTTGAGGATACGCGCAAATTCAACTTTCTTGTGATGAACACGCTGCTCGGCGGCGGCATGAGCTCGCGCCTCTTTCAAAACATTCGCGAGAAGCACGGCCTGGCTTATTCGATTTACTCGTTTCATGATTTCATGTACGACACCGGCATTTTCGGCACGTACATCGGCACCGATCCCGAGCGCGAAACGCAGGCCGTCGGCTTGTTGAAAGAAGAGCTGGCGCGTTTGCGCGATGAAAAAGTGCCCGCGACTGAAATCGAGCGCACGAAGAATCAACTCAAAGGCAGCCTCATGCTCGGGCTGGAAAGCACGAGCAGCCGCATGAATCGTTTGGCGAACATGGAAATGTATCTCGGCCGTTATTACTCGCTGGATGAAGTGGTGGAAGGCATTGAGCACGTCACTTCCGAAGGCGTGCAAATGCTCGCGCAAGATTTATTCGAAATGGAAAAGCTCACGCTCACGGTGATTCGACCTTCGGCAGAAGAACAAGAGGAGGACGATGAATGAAAATTTTAAATTGAAAATTTGCAATTTAAAATTTAAACTGCCCTCCGAAATATAACCCACGGTTTCGAGCGGTTCACCTCAAGCAAGAGGGAGGAGTCATGCTGATCGGCGTTCCCAAAGAAATCAAAACGAATGAGAATCGCGTTGCTTTGCTACCGGTCGGCGCCGAGTTGCTGAAGGCGCACGGCCATGAAGTGTGGGTTGAGGCCAATGCCGGCGCGGGCAGCGGCTCGTCGGATGAAGATTATCGCCACGCCGGCGCGAAGATCGTTGCGAGCCCCGCGGAGATTTACGGCAAGGTTGATATGATCATGAAAGTGAAAGAGCCTTTGCCTTCCGAATATACTCTGCTGCGTGAAGGCCAACTTGTCTTCACGTACTTTCACTTCGCAGCCTCGCGTGAATTGACGGAAGCGGTAATCAAATCGAAGTGCATTGCGATTGCTTATGAGACCGTGCAGACCGATGATGGCGCATTGCCGCTGTTGATTCCGATGAGCGAAGTCGCGGGCCGTTTGGCGATTCAAGAAGGCGCGCGTTGTTTGGAGAAATTGCACGGCGGCCGCGGCGTGTTGTTGGGCGGCGTGCCGGGCGTGGAGCCGGGTAATGTCGCGATTATCGGCGGCGGCGTGGTGGGCTTGAACGCCGCGAAAATGGCCGCGGGCATGGGCGCACGCGTGACAATTCTCGATCTCAATCTTGATCGACTACGTTATCTCGATGACGTGATGCCGAAGAACGTGCAAACCGTAATGTCGAATCCCGTGAACATTCGCAAAGCGATCGCGCAGGCCGATCTCGTCGTTGGCGCGGTGCTCATTCCGGGAGCGAAAGCGCCGCGTCTCGTCACGCGCGAGATGCTGAAGCTGATGAAGAAAGGTTCAGTGATTGTCGACGTTGCCGTTGATCAAGGCGGCTGCGTCGAAACGATTCATGCGACGACGCATGAGAATCCCACTTATGAAATCGAAGGCGTCGTGCACTATGGCGTGGCGAACATGCCGGGCGCAGTGCCTATGACTTCCACATATGCGCTCACAAATGCGACGCTGCCGTATGCATTGAAGATCGCCGATCTCGGCTATCCTGCTTGTGTGAAAGCCTCGCCCGCGCTTGCGAAAGGCGTGAACATCGCGTTCGGCAAAGTGACGTACAAGGGCGTGGCGGAAGCTTTCGGCTTGCCGTACACGGCGTTAGAGGAAGTCATCAAGTAGATCGTTTGCCTCGAGTGGAGTTTCCAATGAAACAATCTTCTTTCCCGAAAAGGACAAAGGCCAAAGTCTATGCGACGTCAGAGGAACGCTCATCAGCGCGCGTGAACAAAGTTGCGGAGTCGTTAGTTGTCTATACTCCGGCGCGCAGGCAAACATCTCATGCGCGTCGCATTGCCGGTATTCTTGCTTCGAATGAAGTTTGGCGCTTTGCTGCGCAGAATGATTTGACCGCGCATTTGGAAACTGCGGTACGTTTGGCAAAGGAGTGTTTTAAAAAGATTGATCGTTTCGCATTCAGCTACGATATCGATCCGGAGATTGAGAATGAAAGCTGGATTAATCTTCACGCTCGCATCAAAGGCTCGTTTGAAGAGCTATTGCAGCAAGATGCAGCTTATACGCGAGCCATGGTTCGCACTCTGCCCTTAGACAAACAATCGCTCATCCGCTTTTTCTCCAGCGTGGAGTGTAAAGGATGAAAGGCGAAGATTTTCTCGCCGTTGCCAAGGCCATGATGCAATTGCGAACCGAAGCGGGATTCCGTTCGGCGATCAGCAGGGCATACTATGCTCTGTTTAATTCTGCCTCTCACCTTTTGCGCGAGCTGGACGTTACGATTGCGCAAAGCCCAAGCGGGCATGGCGACGTTAAAAATTTTTTATTCAACTGTGGGATTGATCAAGCGGTGGACTTTGCATGATCTTTGGATGAGTTGCGCACGAAAAGAAACCTTGCCGACTACAACATGGAAGCGCCGGTTTTTCAAAATCAAAACGATTGCACCTGGCTTGTTGCAAAAGCGGAAATAGCGATCAAAACTTTGTCGTCATTGAAGCAAGAGCCTTTGCGCCGACAGATACAAACCGGCATTCGCGCATACGAGCGCAAGATCAAACACTCATAGCCGAGGACTCGGAGACGGAAAAATGAATAAGCCCTCTTCCTCGCAAAAAAGAAAGACAACGAGCGATTACGACGCGGCGCGCGAACGCTTCTCTCAGCGCAAAGACAAAGTCGCGGAATCGTTGGCCGTGTACACGCCGACGCGCACGCGTAGAGTGCCGAGCGGACCGCGACACATCGCAGGCATTGCGGCTTCGGAGGAAGTTTGGCGCTTCGCTTGGCGGAATGATTTGATTACGCATTTGGAGACCGCAGTGCGCTTGGCGAAGGAAAACTTCAAGCCCATCGAAGGATTTCATTTCACCTACGATATCGATCCTGAAATCGAAAATGAGTCTTACATCACGATTCGCGCGAATGTGCAAGGAACAGTCAAAGAGCTTTTGCCGAAGGATTGGAGCTATTCCCAAACCTTGGTCCGTACTCTGCCCAAAGACAAACTGCATCTCATCCATTTCTCTCCAACCGTTGGGTAGCTGATGGAGGGCCGGGAATTTATTGCAGCAGCCAAAAGCTTGACGAAATCGCAGGCCGAGGCCTTTTTGCGTTCGGCGATTAGCCGAGCCTATTACGCTTTGTTGAATGCCGCTAGCCAGTTTCTCATCCGTTTGGGATTTGTTGTCCAACGAGGACCAGGAAAGCATGGGCAAGTATATTCTTAGAGGGCATTTGAAAAGTCAAGTCGCCATTTTTGACGCTGGAATTTTAGCAAGGCGACGTGTCATGATGTGAACCATCGCCAAATAAACCATGGC
>JABWAN010000900.1 GCA_013361015.1 Candidatus Zhuqueibacterota bacterium
CGGGATGTGAAGAGCTCGTGGGAAGAAGGTCAGCCGGAAATCCGGGTGTCGGTCGATCGTGAGCGCGCCGCGCAGTTCGGCTTGACGCTCGGTGAAATTGGGTTGGCGTTGCGCACCGCGCTCGAAGGCGACATCGCCACGAAATTCAAAGACGGCAACTCGGAGTTTGACACGCGCGTAGTGCTCGCCAAAGCCAATCGCTCGAACCCGGCAGACGTGGAAAAAGTGACGCTGGTAAATTATCGCGGCGAGCGCGTTTTCCTCAACCAGGTTGCGGACGTGCAATATGGCAAAGGCCCGACCATGATCAGCCGCAAAGATCGCGAGCGCTTGATTACGATTGCCTCGAATCTTGACGGCACGGTGCCGCTCGGCCAGATCACGCAGGAGATTCAAAAGAATGCCGCGAGCGTGGAATTGCCTCCGGGCGTTACGGTCGCATATGCCGGCGACGTGCAAAACATGCAAGACATGTTCCGCGACATGATGATTGCCATCACCTTTGCCGCTTTGTTCGTGTACATGATCATGGTCGCGCTGTTCGAAAGCTACGCGCACCCGTTCACGATCATGTTCTCGCTTCCGGTCGCGCTCGTTGGCGGCCTCAGTGCGCTCGCGCTCACGGGCGAAACCTTGAACATGTTTTCGATGATTGGAATTCTACTCTCCATGGGTTTGGTGACGAAGAACGCCATCTTGCTCATCGATCGCACGAACGAGCAGCGCAAACGCGGCCTCTCCGTGCGCGAGGCTTTGCTCGAAGCCGGCCCCACGCGTTTACGCCCGATTATCATGACCACGCTTACGATGGTGCTGGGTATGGCGCCGCTCGCGCTCGCGCTGGGCGCAGGCTCCGAAGTGCGGCAAAGTATGGCCATCGTCGTGATCGGCGCATTGATCAGCTCGACTTTGTTGACGTTGGTTTTGGTGCCGGTGGTCTATTCGTACCTCGAAGGCGCGCGGGCGCGCTGGCAGCGCAAAAAAGCCTTCGCGACGAACGGCAAGCTGCACCACGTGCCGGAGCTGGCAGGAGCAGAGGCGAGTTGAACGAGCGCGGAATTCGAATAATAAAAGTCCAAATGAATTGATCATAGCGCGACATTCATGCCGCGCGTCCTTGCAACACAAAAATTCCCTCGCATTGATCACCGCATTGAGAACCCGCGGTGGCGCAAGCGCGAGGGATTTTTTTTTCGAATGGCGCTTCGCGCAAACGGCCTTTCAATTCACAAACACTCCGACGCTACTTTCCATAGCTAATCCGATACACGCAACTCCCGAAATCATCCGAGACGAGCAGCGCGCCGTCCGGCATGACCATCACATCCACGGGGCGGCCCCAATATTTTTCATCCATCAACCAGCCCGTGACGAAATGCTCGTAGCTCACCACGCGGTTATCTTGCAGGCGCACGAGCGAAACGCGATAGCCTTGAGGCTTTGAGCGATTCCACGAGCCGTGCTCGGCAAGAAAGATCTGATTCCGATACTCCGCCGGAAAAGAGCTCCCGGTGTAGAAACGCATGCCGAGTGGCGCAATGTGTGCGGGCATTTCGAGCGCCGCGGGTTGAAACGCGGAGGCGGGCAGAGTGGTATTGAAAGTCGTGTCCACGAGGCCTTTGCCATAGCGATACGGAAAGCCGAAGTGCAACCCCGCTTCCGGCGCGTGATTCAATTCTTCGGGCGGGCGATCATCGCCCCACTCATCGCGACCATTATCGTTGAACCACAATTCTTTAGTCACAGGATGCCAATCAAAACCCACGGTGTTGCGAATGCCCTTCGCAAAGAACTCGCGTTGTGTGCCGTCGGCATTGAGGCGCGTGAGCGCAGCATATGGCTCGTCCTTTTCACAGGTATTGCACGGCGCGCCGATCGGCACATACAATTTCCCCTCCGGGCCGAAGCGAATGAACTTCCAGCCATGCCAGGTTTCGGAAGGATAACTGTCGTTGATGACGACCGGCTTGGGCGGCTTCGTCAAATTATTCTCGATGTCATCGAAGCGCAGAATGCGGTTGATCTCCGCAACGTATAGCGCGCCGCCGCGCACCGCCACGCCGTTGGGCATGTTGAGGCTATCGGCGAGAGTGAGCATCGCATCGGCTTTGTGATCGCCGTTCTTATCGACGAGCGCATAAACTTTTCCGGGCGTATATTGCCTGCCGTCTTTTCTGTGTACGGACGTGCCCACGAACACCGTACCGTCCTCGCCCAAGGCTAACGAGCGCGCGCCTTCAACATTTTCAGCATACAACTCAATCTTAAAACCTTGCGGCAGTTTGAGGTATTTGAGATAATCTTTCACGACCACCGCCATGGGATTGTCGACCGCCGCCGACTCTTGTGCGTGCGCGAGGCCGGACGCAAGCTGCGCACAGAGCAACAAAAGAATGCTCTTCAAAAACTTTGTGGGATTCAAATGCTCCTCCGTTTAAGTGAATAAGTGTTGGTAAGAATTTTTGTTTTCGGTAATGCTCATTTGCGAGAAACTTACTTTTCGCTCGGCGCTCACAGCACGCAAAATTCTTCCCTTCGCGCGGAACAGCGCCCCTTTGGGTGAGGCACGACTTCACTTAGAAGTTCACACCTGCAACATCGCAAAACGCGCGGCTCCGAAGGCGCCAGCCCAGTCTTCCAGTTGCGCGGGAAGTACTTGCACGCGATGCCCGCCGGGCCGCCATTCGACTTCCTCCAAAAATTTTTCCAGCAGTGCAAAGAGTGCTGCACCGGCTTTGCTGATGCCTCCGCCAATCACCACGGCTTGCGGATCCAGAATATTGATCAACGATGCGATTGCGCAGCTCAAGGCATAAACCGACTTGCTCCAAATTTCCGTCGCATGTTCATCCCCGGCAAGATGCGCAGCCACGAGCTCTTGCGTGGAAGAGAAGCGCCTGCGGCTGCGCTCGAGAATCGTGCATTCACCGATGAGTGTTTCAATGCTGCCGGGCGTATTTGTGATGTCCTTCGGTGCTGCGGTATCGAGGCAAATGTGTCCGAGATGTCCGGCGCGGCC
The DNA here is from genome assembly GCA_013361015.1 of Candidatus Zhuqueibacterota bacterium. Taxonomy (GTDB): domain Bacteria; phylum Zhuqueibacterota; class Zhuqueibacteria; order Zhuqueibacterales; family Zhuqueibacteraceae; genus JABWAN01. The sequence continues at coordinate 3,020 of JABWAN010000900.1, forward strand.
CATGGTGCCGGTGAGCAAGCGCCCGTGCATAAGAATCGCGCC
>JABWAN010000901.1 GCA_013361015.1 Candidatus Zhuqueibacterota bacterium
TAAAAGCAAAGATTTTTCGGACACAAAACTGAAAGCACACAAAATAATTTTTTGTGCTCTTTCAGTTTTGTGTCCTGTTTGGTTCCGGCTTGTCCGGGTTATGTTTCGTCTCCCTGCTTTTTCGGTTCAATGTGGAAGCCGCTAGAACTGAACCGGAGCGAATTGCAATGAGCAGAACCATGTTTCGTTAACTTCTCACTCGAAGGAGGGAAACTCCCATGTTCGGTTCCGTCATTCTCGAAGTTGGGCTGGGTCTCATTCTCGTTTATCTTTTGCTCGGTTTGATTTGCACGGCGGTGAATGAATTGCTTGCGCAGGTTTTCCGTTTGCGCGCCCAAACCCTTGCGGAAGGCATTCGCAATATCCTGGCGGATCCCGAGGCCCAAGGGTTGGCCAAATTGTTTTATGAGCACCCTCTCATCAAAGCTTTTTATCGCGACGGCGACCGGCCCTCGTATATTCCTTCTCAAGCTTTTGCCATGACGGTCATGGACCTCGTCACCAAGGATCATTCGACGCAATTCGACAAGCTTGAGGCGGGCGTCAATGGACTAGGAAATGAAAAGATTAAAAGCGTCTTGCGGGTCTTTCTCGGAAGAGCGGAGGGCAAAGTCGAAAACGTGCAGGAGCATCTTGAGCAGTGGTTCAATGATGCCACGGAACGTGTGAGTGGTTGGTATAAACGCAGAATTCAGTTTATCACTCTGCTCGTTGCGGGTTCGGTGGCGGGCTTCAGTAATGCTGATACGGTTGACATTTCACAACAGCTCTCCCGTAATTCGGTTTTGCGTGCCGCGGTTGTGGCGCAAGCGGAAACAGTGGCGCGGCAGTCGACCGCGTTGACGGTGGGAGACACGAAGGAAAGTTTGGAGAAACTGCAAGGCGTTGGATTGGAGATCGGATGGAAGGAAGGCCCGCCGCAGGGCGCCTTGCCATGGATGATTAAAATTTTCGGCTTGTTGCTGACAACGCTCGCGGCCTCGTTGGGCGCGCCGTTTTGGTTTGATATGTTGAACAAGGTGATTCGCCTGCGCAGCTCTGTCGCGGCGCGCACGGCGGAAGAAAAATCGTAAGGATCAAAAATAGAGCGCCAGTCCGGCCTTTCTCGGCAGCGCGCGATAGATCGCTTTCGCGTCTTCCTGCGCCAGCTCGAGGGTAATCAACATGCGATGCTGCGGCAGTTCGCCGGCCAGCAGCGCATGCACGGCTTCTTTGACGGAGGCGTAACCGCGTTGCAACTCATAGCCCCACTTTTTCAATCGCCCTTTGAAGCTCAAATCTTGCGCTTGCTCGAAGGCGAGCGTGAGATTGCGGTCAAATTCCAGCGTGAAGTGGACTTCATTTTTTTCAAGCGGAATTTCTTCCTTGGCTCGCGCCTGCGCTTCCAGCGTATCCTTGGGTGCAGTGACCACGCGCACCGGCGCTTTCGGCAGAGTGGCGAGATCGCTTTTTTGCAGCGTAAACGGCGTGGTCAACCATTCGTGCAATCTGCCCTTGGCCTGCAAACGCGCCAATGCGCGGCTCACTTCAAAACGCAGAATACGGCACTGGCGAATGGGCGTGCCTTTCATTTCCAAACTCACCAAGCTGTCATGCAAATTTATCGAGAGGGTGATGGAATCACTCTTCGACAATTCCCACCGTGCTTGCAAGTAAGCCCGTTGAATATCCAGTTCCAAAAGCCTTCTTGTCAGCCCCTCTAATTCTTCGGTCACCGCGGAGTCGACAACGGCCGCGGTATCTGTGGCGTTGTTGGCGTGGTCCTCAACTTCCTCGGAAGTGGAGGAAGTTTCGGCTTCATAGGGATTGTTCGCCACCGGTAAGATGACGAGAAACGTCAAAATCACCAAAGCCGGAACGAGTAGTATGATGGAAAAAACCGCGGCAACAAAAGGGTGTTGCCGCAAGCCTTGCAAGAAAGCTTTGAAAGGAGAGCAGAGCCGATGCCAAAATTTTGCCAAGCTGAAGGCCATGCGCGGGGGTGATTACTCAGTAAACGAAAATTTTCGAGCCGACTTGTAGATTTTTGTAGACGACGATCAGATCATCATCATCCAGACGGATGCAGCCGTGTGTGACGGGCATGCCGAGCGTGCGTTTGTACAACGTTCCGTGAACGAAATAGCCGTTGCCAAAGGAGAGGGCATAGTCGCCCAAAACACCGTATTGAATGCGTTCCGGCGAGTTCGCCGCGGGAACGGGCAGGCCCTCTTCAATGAATGCCCAATCCGGCATGCGCCAAGAAGGATTCTTGATTTTGCCATGCACGCGGAACATGCCGCGCGGCGTGGCGAAGAACCATTGCCGGTCGTCGAGCGCCGCTTTCAACATCACGTTGCTGCCGGTGGAGCACGTGCCTTTGTGCACGACCGCCGTATTCTTCATGACGATGATTTGGTTTTCCGACGAATTGACGATCAAGTAGTAGTCGCGAGGAATGAGCCGGTCCAACCGGTTGCGCAACGTGTTGAAATCTTTTTCTGCTTTTTTGAGTTGCTGCTGCAAGTCTTTGACGCTGGCGGCCTGGATGTCGCGCACGAACTTCGCGTCCGGCAGCAAAGCGAAAGCGCCTTCGCGCAAAGCCGGCGCATAGAAGAGCGTTAGGCTCATCAAAACGAGCCCCAAGAAAATGCCCCAAACGATCGCGCGCAGTGCGAAAGGCTTCGTGTGCGGTGCAATCTTTTTCTCCGCAGAGATCGGCGCCGGCGCCGCGTCGTTTCTGGGCGGCTGCGCCACGTGATTGGGCTCGGTTTTTTGGGTTTTGTTTTCCATGCTCAAAGCCGTTCGCACTAGTGTTGCGTGTGGCCGTTCATGTGCTGTTTGCGGAGGTTTTGAAAAGTTTCCTCCAACGCCGGCAGACCTTTGAGTGAGCCGACGATCGTTACGGGTGTTCCGACTTTTGCGAGCTTATATACTTCGTCCATGTGATCGTTGCGTAAAGCCACGCAGCCCGCGGTCCAGTTCACGCCTTTGCCGCCATCGCCGTGAATTTCAATCAATCCGCCGATGTGTGCGTTGCGGGGAAGCTCGCCGCGCGCTTGTGCTGCTTGAAAACGCTGCT
>JABWAN010000021.1 GCA_013361015.1 Candidatus Zhuqueibacterota bacterium
GTAAGATTTTCTCTTCATGTTTGTTTAAGCTAGAAACAAACATGGGAAAAACTAGAATTTCTTTGTTCACCGGCAAAAAACTTTTAAAACGCCCTCTAAATCCAAGATTGGAGAAACCATGCTGCGCACCATCATTGAAAAAGAACTCAAAGCCATCTTGCTCAGTCCCAAGTTTGTGGTCACGTTTGCCGCGTGTTCGCTGCTCATCATACTCAGTGTGTTCGTCGGCATTCAAGAGTATCGCGCGATGGTGCGGCAACATGAAACCGCCACACAGCTTGCAGAGCAGCAACTGCGCGAGGCCTCGGGCTGGATGGGCATTTCGAACTCCGCGTATCGCAAGCCCGACCCCATGCAGATTTTCGTATCGGGTGTGAACAACGACATTGGCCGGCTCTCGACGATTAGCAGCTTCGAAGGCGTGCGTTTGCGCAATAGCATTTACTCGGATGATCCGATCTTCGCCTTGTTTCGTTTCATCGACCTTACGTTCATTTTTCAAGTCGTGCTCTCGCTGTTCGCGATTCTGTTCACGTATGACGCGATCAACGGCGAGCGCGAGAACGGCACGCTGCAATTGAGCTTCGCGAATGCTGTTCCACGCGCACGCTACCTGCTTGGAAAGTTCATCGGCGTGTTGTTGGGATTGGTTGTGCCGCTGCTCATTCCCATCTTGCTCGGCGTTTTGCTCGTGCTGTTCTTTCAAGTGGAACTGACGGCTTTGCAATGGGGCAAGCTCGCGACGTTGCTCGGCATTTCATTGCTCTTCTTTGCGTGCTTCGTTGCGTTCGGCCTGCTCATCTCCGCGCTTACGAAGCGCTCCTCGATTTCATTCCTCGTCGCATTGGTTGCGTGGGTGTTGTTCGTGCTGATCATTCCACGCGGCGCAGTGATGGCCGCCGGGCAGCTCGTGCCCGTGCCAAGCGTTGCTGAAATTGAAGCGCAGCGCGACGGCTTCGAGCGCGAGCAATGGCAGCAACACACCGCGGGTTTGCAAGAACGCTGGCGACAACGCAACGCCATCACCGAAGGCATGAGCGCGGAAGAGCGCCGGGCGTATATGGATGATCACGAATGGAAATGGATGGAAGAGGAAGATAAAAATCGCAAGGCCGTGCAAAAGGAGATCGAGCAGTATTCGCTCAAGCTGCGTGAGGAGTTGCGCAACCGTAAGATCAATCAAGAGAAACTGGCATTTTCGCTCTCGCGGTTCTCTCCGGCTTCGGCGTATCAGCTTGCTGCGATGAATTTGGCGGGCACGGACATCGCCGTGAAAACGCGCTATGAAGACGCGATGCAAGTTTATCGCACTGCATTCAACGAGGCCGTGGAGAAAAAACGCCAAGCCGACGGCGGCCACAGCGGCATTCAAATGCGCTGGGACAGCGACACGGGCATGAAGATCACAATGGGCCGCGAAGGCGGCGCGCTCGAGGTTTCCGATTTGCCGCGCTTCACGGCGCCCGAGGTTTCATTTGCCGAAGCCTTCGCGCCGACGATTCTCGATTTCGGCTTACTCGCGGTCTATTCGACGCTCGCATTCGCAGGCGCACTCGCGGCATTTTTGAAGTATGATGTGAGATAGATGGCTTTGAGTTGCAGCAAGAGCATGCCTGCGGAGCATTGAGCGCCAATGCGATTCTAATCGTAATTGGACTGCGTCGCTCCGCAGGCTATTCTGGTCGCCCCACCGATTTCGTTGTTTGCATTTCTCCCCTCCTCACATTATCTTGCTCATATCAAATCATTCACAGCGCCGCAATACTTGCAAACTTCGCTCACCTCGCATGCGCTATATCAACGCGATCTACACGACCACGCTCGGCCATCCGATCGACAACGCCGAGTTGCTCGCCGCTTATGAAGTCCATCTTGAAAAACTGCCTTTGGAAAAAACGCGCATCTCTGAGCTGCGCAGTTTCGTGCAATACTCTTTAGTGGGGCAGCGCACGCGTTACATGTTCGCGCCCAATTTGGAGGACGCGCACGATTTTGCAAGCCGTGCGACGTTGTTTCAAGACGGCGTAGAGCAAGCGTTGGATATTTTTGCGCAGCAAATAAAACCCGCAGCGGAAGCGGCCAAGATCACTTTCGATGCGGTGCTCACCACCACCTCGACCGGCAATCTCATGCCGGGCATTAGCTATCGCCTTGCGCGCCGTTTGAAGGGATTGTTGCGAGCCAATTGTATGATGATCGATTTAGGCAACGTGGGGTGCACGGGCAGCACCAAAGCGCTCAACCTCGCGCGCGCGTTGGAGGATTCCTTTAAAAATATTCTGATCGTAGCAGTGGAATTGCCCACGACGCTGCTGGATATGACCAGCGCGCGCACGGATATTTGGCAGGGCAACTGCACGTTCGGCGACGGCGCGGCCGCGCTCTGGGTTTCAAATCAGCGCGAACAAGGCGACATGGCGCTCGCCTTGGAGGAGTTGCATTACCGGCCGCAAGCCGATTCCGGCCTCGCTTTGATTCGCTGGGATTATCGCCGCTACTATACTTTCGCGCTCGCGGATGAAAAGACTTTCAACAACGAGGTACGCGATTTCGTAGCGCAGGCCTTGAGCGAAACCGCCGCGGGCTGGAAAGCCGAACCGCGTTGGGCGATTCATCCTGCCGGTATCTCATTGCTTGTGCGGCTCGCGCGCAAGCTGGGCATTCCACACGAAGCTCTGCAGCCTTCCGTCGAACATTTTCGCAAGTACTCCAACATGAGCAGCGCGAGTATTATGCATATTCTCAAAGAGGTCGCGGAGGCCGCACCGTTGCATGCGGCCATCAATTTGATCACGATGGGTGCGGGTTTCAACGTCATTTACGGTCGCGTACGCAAGGAGGCTTAAAATGGATCACCATCTCATTCTGAGTTTAATGGAAAAGTATTTCGCGGACAAAAAGCCGGAGTTCGCAAACGCGGCGTTACGCGAGCAGCCCGTGACCGCGCTTTTACAGGACAGCTTAGACTTGGTCGATTTTCTCGTGTATCTTGAGGAAGCACTGCAACTCGAGCGCGAGATCGACATGAATCAGTTCGGCCCCAGCGTGATGAACAAAAATTTCGGCGAGCTGGCAGAGTTGATCGCGAAGTTTTTGACGGGGGGCACGCAGTTTCCCACCGGCACTTCTTCTTCAAACGCGTAAAGCAGGATTGTAAGCGGATTTAGCGGAGGAAGCGCATACTTGATCAAATTCATCCGTTAGATCCGCTTACAAAAAAGTTTATGCCCTTTCCGCGTTTTCCCGCCCTTGAGGGTATTCTCTGGTCAACGTCGTCGTCATAACTCACTTCTATCTTCCGCCCAGGCCGGCCAATGTGCTGTCACTTGCTTACGTTGCCGGATGGTTTCACCTTAGCCCCCTATTGAAGGCCGTCCCTGGCTTGCGCTGGCGCCCGTTGTACTAAGAAAAATAATCCATGGCCATTCATGCTCACATTTGAATGGAGGGAATATCATGCGGGCTTTGTTCAAACTCGCCAAAGATCTTTTCAACGCCAAGTTCTATCGCCCTTCGCATTTGCGCATCGGTGTGCGCGATTATTTCAACCTGCGGGAGCAGCAACATTTGCTGCAGCCGAATGCCGTTCACGTTGCCGCAGCTATGGCATGGCTGTGCGCGGCGCAAGATGCCACGCGCGACAACGGCGTTTCCGCACGCTATCGTTTGGATCGCGGTTGGGCGCCCTCTTATCCGGAAACTTCGGGTTACATCATTCCCACTCTTTTTAACTATGCGCGCAAAGTGGACGCGGCAATATATCACGAGCGCGCGTTGCGCATCGCCGATTGGTTGCTGTCATTGCAGCTTGAGAACGGCGCCTTCCCCGGGCATGACGTCGGCCAAGCGCCGCAGCCCGTCGTCTTCAACACCGGCCAGATCATGCTGGGCTTGCTCTCCGCTTTTCGCGAAACCGGGCAGCACAAATATTTGCGCGCTGCGCTGCGCGCCGGCGATTGGCTCGTCAAGATTCAAGAGCCTAACGGCTCGTGGTTGAAGCACACGTATTTGAATCGCGTGCATACTTATCACACGCGCGTGGCCTGGCCGCTGCTCGAACTCTGGGAGGCGACGAGCAACGAACAATATCTCGCCGCGGCGCGCAAGCATCTCGATTGGGCGCTCGGCAATCAACTGCCGAACGGCTGGTTTCGTGAGAACGGTTTCAGCGACAATGAGAATCCGTATTTGCACACGATTGCATACACCACGCGGGGCTTTCTGGCCTCGGCGGAAATATTGCGCAAGCACGCGATTGCCGGCGAGCAATGTGAACGCTACTTTGCCGCGGCCGTACTCGCCTCGGAAGCGCTCATGCACCGATTCGAAATTCGCCGCTTTCCTTTTGCAAAATACAATCGCGAGTGGCAGAGTTCGGAACGCTTTAGCTGTTTGACCGGCGACGCGCAGCTTGCGAAGACCTGGTTAAACATTTATCAAGTGAATCGTGATCCGCGTTTTCTAAATGCCGCGTTAAAGATAAATGATTTCGTCAAGTCCACGCAGGATTTGCGCTCACGCAATCCCGGTATCCGAGGCGGCATCAAAGGCTCGCATCCGATTTGGGGGCGCTACATTCGTTATAGTTATCCCAACTGGGCCGCGAAATTTTTCGTCGATGCGCTCATGCTCGAAGACGAAATCATGGCGCAGCTCGATCATGAGATAGAAAATGAACCTCGTACTGCTCTGCAAGCGGCATAATCATCGCAAAGTTTTGGAGATTCTCGCTGCGCTGCGCGCGCAGCATTTAACCGTGCGTGGCATCGTCGCGCTCGAGCGCCGTGAAGCCCGGCCTTCGTTCAGTGAGATCGTGCGCAAACTTTATTATCGCAGACAAGAACGGAACGCGCAGCAGATGCCGGCGAGTTTGCCGTCTTTCGCCGCGAATGGCAGGTTGCACCTCGCGAATCCTTACACTGACGATGTTCCGGTCGTAAAATCCCCGCGGCCCTCATTGCAATCGAATCAAACTTATACATCTGTGGATGAATATGTGCGCGCGCATAGCATTCCACTCGTCGCCGTGCCGGATTTGAACGGCGCGGAATGCGTTGCGGCTTTGCAGAAATTTCAAACGGATTTGGTGCTCTTGGGCGGCACGCCGATCATTCGCGCGAATGTGCTGGCCGTGCCGAAGGTGGGAACACTGAACGTGCACATGGCATGGCTGCCCGGCATTCGTGGGATGAACGTTGCGGAATGGTCGGTGTACTGCAACGCGCCGGTCGCGGTGACTGTGCATTTCGTCGACGCCGGAGTCGATACCGGCGCCGTGCTCTACCGCGAAAAGATTGATGTTTCAGCGTGCCGCAGCATAGCGGAGATGCGGCAGAAACTGAGTACACAACAACATCTCGCACTCGCGCACGCGACGCGACTTTTCATCGACCGACAGATTCAACCGGCAGCGCAAACGCAAGCTTCGGGCAAACAGTATTATATCATGCACGAGAGATTGAGGCACATAGTGGAGAAGAAATTACAGGAAGGGTTGCATGCTTGAAAGGCTGATCCCTTAATCGTTCTACTGCGCTCTCACTCCATCAATCCAAAACTTCACCACTTCCCCAAAACAAAAAGCCCTCTCCGAATCATTCATTGAGGGCTTTTTTCTATGGGTGGAAAAGCGGAGAGGTGATCTCCGTATTTTTTACTGCTCAACCACGGCTTGGGCGTGATTTCAGTCATTGTTGCATCATACTACGGCCAGGCCGTGGCAGATCATGTTCGCAATATCCATTCAACTGCCGCGCTCAAATCTTCCGCTACAAAATCCGCGCGGAATTTGTCTTCGGCAAGCGTGTGCTCGCCATAACCGGTTCTCACCAGCACGCGCAGCAGCCCGGCATTTTCTCCCGTCTCCAAATCACTCACGCGGTCGCCGATCATCACGCCGCGCAGCTCCATCTTGAAATCTCGTGCGGCCTGTTCGAGCATGCCGAGCCGCGGCTTGCGGCACGTGCAAACCGCCTCCGGCGCGTGCGGACAGAAATAAAACGCATCAATGTGCGCTCCGTGCTCGGCGAGATGCGCGCGCAGCGCTTCGTGCGTGAGCTGCACGAAAGCTTCGGTGAAATAGCCTCGCCCCACGCCGGATTGATTGCTGATCACTACCACTTTGACGCCTGCGCGATTCAAGCGCGCGACCGCGGCTTCACTTCCCGGAATGAAGGCAATGTCTTCGAGTTTGCTGAGATAATTCTTTTCTTCGATCACCGTGCCGTCGCGATCGAGAAACACGAAGAACGGCGAAGTCAGATTGCGTTCAACCGAAGAGCTCATGCTCGATCAACTCCATCCAAATGTGGCCGATGAGAATGTGGCACTCTTGAATGCGTTGCGTGTCTTCTTCCGGCACAATGATGGAATAATCCACATCCGCTGCGAGTGGCCCGCCATCTTTGCCGAGCAATCCGAACGTGATCATACCTCTGCTCTTCGCTGCCGCAATCGCAGCGCGCACGTTCTCCGATTTGCCGGAAGTGCTGATACCCACGAGCGCATCGCCCTGCGCGCCAAGCGCCAAAACCTGCCGCGCAAAAATCTCGCGAAAGCCGAAATCGTTGCCGGCCGCAGTCAAAATCGAGGTGTCGGTCGTCAACGCGAGCGAAGGCAACGGATGGCGATCGTGGTGTAGCTTCACCACCAATTCCGTTGCGAGGTGCTGCGCATCTGCCGCGCTACCGCCATTGCCGCAGAACATAATCTTGTTTCCGGCTGCGAGAATCTCCACCAAGCGCTGGCCGGCTGCGAGAATCTCGTTCGTGCGTTGTTCGAGCAGCTTGGCCTTCGCAGCGATGCTGTTTTGAATGCGTTGTTGAACAAAGCTGGCGTTGCTTTTCATGAGGTGGTCAAACTTTTAAATGAGTTGGCACTCTCGTATTGTCACTCTGGAAGAATCTTCCCTCGTGCTGGAAAATGATCCGAGCATTGGAGAAGTTTCTTGCAGGATAACAGCAGAGTGGAGTCAATAGAGTTTTATTGGAATCGCTGCGGCTCAATCCACCTCCACCAACCACATCTTCTCCAGCCACAGCTTCACGAAAAAACTATTCTCCGTTTTGTCGATGCCCGCTTGATGCTCGAAGTCGCGATAGCGCGAGTGCGTTGCATTGATGGAGAGGTAAAACGCCGCGCTCGGATGCCAACGCAACTCGAACTGCAAATGCTTGCTACGTTCGATCACGCCGCTGGGAAACTTTTCGGAATAGTTTTGTTCGCCTGCCACTTCCAGCCACGGTTGATCGAACGTGGAATCAATGCGGCCCTCGCCACGGCGGCGCGTTTCGAATACGGCATTCAATTCAATGTTCGCGCCGAAATGCCTGTGCCCGTGCACGAGCCAGCGATCGAAATCATTGCCAAGAAAATGGGCGAGCGGGCGATTGCGATGCGTGAATTTTTCCCATGCCGCCAAAGCATTGTACGTGCGATTCGCGACGCGCGTGTATTCCACCCCCAAGGATGCGCCGGTTAGTTTGAACGGCTCGGCGATTTCTCCGCCGAGCAGATACCCGATCTCGCTCGGCTCCAAATCGCGTTTGCCGGTGCGTTCGACTTGATAATCGTCGATCAAAAGCTGGCCATATAGTTCCGCATTATTGCGCGGCCGCAGCGTGAAATCAAACGCGAGAAACGTGTTGCTCTTGCGCTGCTCGTTGACCTGTTCGCCGTGATAGATGAGCAGAGGATTGAGATAATACCATTCGAAACCGCGCTGCGCGCCGCCATAAACCGCCATTTGCGTTGCAGCCACCGTGAGTATGCGCGGATTGAACACGATCTCCGCGCGCACCGCGGAAAGATAACGTTCGGCAAAATTCAGAACCGGCGAGCCTTGCAAAGAATCCGGCAACGTTATGGGATCGAGTTTGGCCGCGAGGTAGTGCAAACGAAATTTGTTGAACGACATGCGTCCGTAAAACTGATCCCGCGGCCTTGAGTAATCCGAGAGCAAAAGCGTCGCATCATAACCTCGTCCCCACCATAAAAAATCGCGGCCAAATTTAGCCATATACTTCTCGAAATGCAACAGCGCATAGGCCTGCTCAGTATAGCCCGCAAAGCCGCGCCAACGTTTGCCGAGATAATTTGGGTCATCGCGCAGCTCTTGATCGACGCGAATCGCGTTGACAAAACCGAGATGCCGGTTCGGAAAGAAGCCGAGATGCGTCAACACTGCTGTGCGCGAACGCGAGGCGCCCTCGAGCTTCCCACCCTTTTCAAGCACTCTGCCGCCGATTTGCAGCACGGCGCTTTCTTGCTCTGTCGCCATGAAATACTCGCGCAAGCGCTCTGCCCAAAACTTCTCTGCAGAAGAAGCTTCGGTTTGATTAAAGGCTTTCATGAACGTGAAAGCTTCGCGACTTACAAACGGCAGTCGCTCGAACGTCATTCCTGCTTCGCGATGGCGCAGCGCGAGGCGTTGCAGATATTGATACGACCAATGATATGTCGGCACCGTGGCAAGGTCTTGCGCATGTGAAAAAGTGACAACTATCATAGCAAGCCACAAAGCGAACCGTCTTTGTAATTCCCCCCTCGAGGGGGGCCGGGGGGTGTTTTCGAAATTCACGACTTCGCCTAATTTCATGCTTCGCTTTTTTGCAAACTGTTTTTCTCTTCTCTCCTCGTGCCATTGCCAACATCATCCTGGCCTCCCTGAAGAGGGAAACTTTCGTGAACGCCGTCAGCGTGCTTGGGCGGTGCCGTCATCTTGCGTTTCAAATACTCTTGTTTGATCTCCGCCAATTCACTCTCTGTGTGCGAACTCGCTTTGCGGGAAAGAAGCCGCGTGAACAAGCTCGGTGCAGGCCCCATCGCGCAATGTTGGCGAATGATGCCGGCGTATTGCTGCGCAATCACTTCCAAGCTGAAATGCTCCTCGAACTCGCGGCGAGCACGCTGGCCGGCTTGGACACATTGTTTACGATCGCGCAGCAGCTCTCGAAGTTTTGCAATGATGGCGGCTTTATCATGATCCTCATCAAAAGTCCAGCCGCAATGATACTGGTTAATCATGTCGATGACCTCGCACGGCCGGCCGGCCAATCCCAACATTGCCCGGCCGCTGGCCATATAAGTATAAATCTTCGAAGGCACGCCGAAGCCGATGACTTCACGCTCTTGTGAGACCACGGAAACGTCCGCAGCCGCGAGTGAGTGTTCCATCAATTCACGCGGCTGATAAGGAAAGAAAAGCACGTTATTCAAACCGCGCTGCTGCGCCGTCTCTTGCAACTTTGTTTTCTTCGCGCCTTCGCCGATGAACACGAAGCGAATCGGCGTGTCTTGCACTTCTGCCGCCACCTCGAGCAAAATCTCCAAACGTTGCCGCCAGCCCATATTGCCGGAAAAGAGCACGACGAATTTGCCCAACAACTCATGATCGTGCGCGAAGCGGCTCTGCTCTTTTGGGAAGCAACGCACGGTTTTGGCGTCACACCAATTATGCATGATGATCGTCGGCACCGTGGCGCAACGCGCTTTGATCGACTGCGTCATGTATGGCCCGAGACTGAGCGCGAGATCAGCATGACGCAATGCCCACGAATTGATGCGCCGCCAAATGCGATCAACCAAACTGCCTGTGCGCAACAAGCCGACCGCGCATGAAAGCTCGGGGTGCAAATCATAGAACAGGGCGATGAAGCGCTGGCCTTTCAGAATTTTCATGAACACACCGACGAGGTGCGCCAGGGGCGGATTCGTGCCGACAATGAGCGGCACTTCGCGCGGAATCCACAACGCCATCCACGCAAGACAAAACGTGGCCCACACCCAATTCAGAGCTTCACCAATGCGATTCGTGCGTGCGAAAGGCAGACGCGGCATGCGCCACACACGCACACCTTTGCGCACTTCCCGCAACGGCGCTCGCGCCACGTTTTTGACGTAACCCGGCGTCATTGCGCAAACTGAAGTCGCAATGCCGCACCGCGAAAGTTCGCATAATAGCTCTTCGAACAGTTGCGCAGTGGAAGACATGTCCGGCGCATATTGCTCGCTGATGAGAGTGACGCGAAGGTGTGGAGACATTGGGTTATTCGGAAATTTGGTTATTGGGGTTTGGGTGATTCGACTATTGAAGGGAGGAAGTGTTGAACCTCCGCTTCATGACTTCATGGCTTCATGGCTCCATCACTCCACAACTCCATCCCTCCATCCGCTAGGCATTCTCATTCACCATTCCCTTGAACAGCGTGAGCAAAATTATTTTTAGATCGAAGCCGAAAGACCAGTTCTCGATGTAGTAGAGATCGTGTTCGAGGCGTTCTGTAATCGAAGTATCGCCGCGCAAGCCGTTCACTTGCGCCCAGCCCGTGATGCCGGCCTTGACTTGATGCCGGATCATGTAATTTGGAATTTGGGTTTTGAATTGGTGCACGTGATACGTGCGTTCCGGCCGCGGACCGACGATGCTCATATCGCCGCGCAGCACATTCCAAAACTGCGGCAGTTCATCCAAACTCCAACGCCGCAGAAATCCGCCCAGGAAAGTGACGCGCGGATCGTTGCGCGAGCCAAGCCCGGCTTGTTGATCGTGCTTTTCGGAGCCGGCACTCATCGAACGGAATTTGAGCATGTTGAAACGTTTGCGATTGATGCCAATGCGCTCTTGCTTGAAGATGATCGGGCCGGGCGAGGTGAGCTTCACGGCCAGTGCAATGATGGCAAGCAAAGGCGCGCAGAGCAACAATGCGCTCGCTGCAAAGGCGATATCGAAGCCGCGCTTGCCGATGCGATACCCCCACGATTCAATTGGTGTGAAACGCACGCTGATGAGCGGCAAGCCCGCAAAATCATAAACGCGCGTGCGCGGCTGCACGATGTTGAAGAGGTCGGGCACGATGTCCGTTGACACGCCTTCTTTCTCGCACGCCGTGACCACGCGTTCGACTTTGTGCAACGCGCGAATGGGCAAAGCAATGATGACTTTGTCGATTTGCTGAGCTTCGACGATTTCGCTCACGGAACCGAGTTTGCCGAGCACTTCGAGACCCAGTTCTTTTTTGTAAACGCCATTGGCGTGGAAGTCATCGAGGAAGCCGACGACTTGAAAACCCATCTCTGGATGGCTGAGCATGCGCTGCGCCACGCGGCGACCCAGTTCACCCGCACCAACGATAAGCACGCGCCGCAAATTATAGCCGCGCTTGCGCATCATTTGCAAAGCAATGCGCAAGACCACGCGCTCGACAAACAGAAACGCAAAATTTAACCCACCGAAAAGCAGAAAGGTGAGGCGCGAATAACTAATCTCGCGATAAAAGAAAGTGAAGGCGCTCACGAACACGACGCCGGTGGAAATGCTGTAAAGCAAGGGCAGAAAATCTGCAAAGATGCCTTGGTGCCGGCGCGAAATATAGAGCCGGAAAAAAGAGAACAAGCCCGGCCACAACGGCAAAATGCAGGCGAGCACAATCAAATATTGTGTGCGATCGGTATGCGTCGCGCGCCAAATGCCGGACTCAAAGCGGAGCCAGAAGGCGAGATAAAACGCGAGTGCGGTTAAGAGAAGATCGCCGAAAATGAGAATGAATTTCTGCGACCGTGAAGTCAGTTTCAGCATGGCAAAGACAAAGCTGCTGGTGCGAAGATGTGTTTCCTAATGCGCTATTCGTCGCGCGTTGTTCAATAACGCCCCTGCCCGGTCCCTCTGGAAGAACCTGCCCTAGTTCTCGGCATGGTTTCCAAAACCAATTTTCTTCCGAGCACGAGCAAAGATTCTTGCAGAATCACGTCGCCAAGGTGGCGTTTGAAAAACACGCGTGTTATCCAAAACAACGGGCGCCTGCCGGGCTGTGAACTTTTCCCTGAGCATCAAATGCAAAGTGCACTCCTTTCACTGCGGTTATGTCTGCTGCGCAATTCTATCGTGACTGCGCGCTCGTGTGCAATCGTAACCAAAAGCAAAAGAAGCACTCGCTTGCAGAAGCAACGACCAGAGCCCGCAAGCAATTCCCCCCGAGGGCGGGTTCATGCTGGCGAAGACAATAGCGCGCCACCCATTTTAATCCGAACTTCACTGCGTCGATGATAACGAGCAACACCGCGGCCCCTTCAAGGGGGAATCTCCTCGCAATGAAAACGAATCAAATCACCGTTGCAAAAAGAACCTCGGCTGTCCCGTCAAGGTCACGTTCCCGCCGCGCGGCGTATCAATACGATTGCCTAAAACATCGAACGCTTCGGCCTGTTGCAACGCGGCGGGCAGCGTGAATGACGAAGAACCCGCAGCCTGCCAGAGCACGCTGACGCGGCGTTGATCGGAGCGGCGGAAGTGCAATAGATAAACTTCGGGATTGGACGTGTGCTCTTGCTCTTCATAGCTCGCGTCCTCGAGAAGTTGCGCAAGCGCGAGATAGGCGAGCAAAGCGGGCTTGGGCGCGCCCTGCCAGCTCTCTTCCAACAAACCGAACAAATCCGAGCTACGATTGATGCGCTCGCTGTCCATCGCATAGCAGAAAAAATATTTCACGCCCGCGAGCTGGGCCAGACACGCAGTACGCACGAGATAGCTCGCAGCGGTCAGCTCATCCAACAAATGCGGACGCAATGCCGGTTGATACGCGAGCGTGGGGTTCATCACTTCCGTGTTTTGATGGCCATACTCCGTGATCCAAAAACTCGGATTGTTGCCGCGCTGCGTTTCGAAGAGCTCGCTCACTTGGCCGATGCGCTGCACAAGCCCGGCGTTCTCCGGAGTATTATTGAAATAAGGATGAAACGAAAGCGCGGCCACGCGCAAATCCGGCTGCGAGGCGAGCGCTTGTTGAAAAAAGTCCATGGTTTCCGGCTTATAGAATTTTGCCACGGAGAATCCCGCCACTTCCGCGTGCGGCTGCACGGTTTTGATTTCTGCAATGGCGTTCGCCAATAACTCACCGTATTGCGCCGGCGTGCCCGCAAAGTAGCGCGTCAAATTCGGTTCATTCCAAATTTCCCAGCATGACATACGATCGCCGTAGTGTGAGACCACTTCGCGAATGTACGCGCGAAACGCATTCGGCGAAGCAGGCATTTGATTTTGAATCGGCCAGCCTTTGGCTTTTTCCGGAGAAACCGCCCATTTGGGCGTGAAGCCCAATTTGCCGAGCACGGTGAAACCTTGCTCATAAAGATGATCGATCATTTCATCCGGCCATTGCCATTTTTGCGGTGCAGGTTGCACGGCCTCCCAGTGCAGGCTCGTGATATTGCGCAAATGGCGCACGCCCGCTGCGCGCAACGCCGGCAATACCGCTTCGAGATTGTTGCTGTTGAGGTGCATGCCCCACACCGGCCTGCCGTCGCGCGCCGGCGGCAAATCCTCGCTGCGCGCCGTCAAACGGATTTTGTCTTTGTGAATAGGCTTGCCGCTTTCATCGTGCAATTCCCAGGACACATCATAAACGTCGCCGAACGGCAGCTCGAATGGCACACGCTCGATGAGAGATTGCTCCGCGGCGAGCACGAGAGCTTTCTCCTGCATCGGAGCATAGTCGTGCAAACGCGCTCGCATCTTGGCAACGAAACGCACGCGCCGTTGTTGCTTGGAATGATTCACCACACGCAGCAACGTTTCCACTTTGCCGAGCGGCTGAAATAAGCTCTTCGCGTTCGCAGGTGGCAATAGCGCCGCTTCGATTTCCGGCCGCACGGTGAGCGGCCGGCCGTTTCGTAGAATTTCTATCTCATCAATCCAATAGACCGCGGGCGCATCGAAGCGCAGCCCGAAACGGTAATTGCTCTTTTCTGCAACGGGTAATTGGCCTGCAAGCACGTAACGCTGCCACGTGCTCGTGCATGTGAATTCCCTGCCGAGCGCTTTTAATTCTTGCGCGCCGCTGCTCAGGCCTTCTGGTGAAGTTGCGCTAAAAACGCGCATGAGAATTTTTGCTTGCGGAGCCTCGCTGCGTGCGTAGACCGAGAACGAATAGCTTCCACCCTGCTCGAGTGCAAGCCACGGTGTGAGCAGAAAAAGCGCGGCGTCGTCTTCCAAGCGCTTGCTGTTTTGCAAATCGATTTTCAGCGAGCGCTGGCCCGTGTGTGCAACGGTGGAATCCGAAGTGACGCGCGCGCCGAGCATGGCGGACGCAACACTTTTCCAATAAGCCTGCCCCAGCTCAAAGCCGGCGTTTTGCACTTCCATCGGCGGCTTGCGCAGGCGCGGTACTTTGCTCTGGCTGTCTTCTGCTTGCGGCGTGCAAGAGAATACGCTCGTTGCGCAAAGGAGCAGTGCAATAAAAAAGGCAACAGTGCTTTGGTATTTCGATTCATCACGGATGCCGCGGGCGACACCCCCCTGGCCCTCCTTAAGGGGGGAATTGCGCAGGCGCTTCTTAGAAAATTCCCCCCTTGAGGGGGACAGGGTGGTGTTACTAGCGGGTGCGACGATTTTCAATTTCATCATAATAGTTTTGCCGCCAATAGTTTTGTCTTCGAAAGCATGTTTATTGCCCCCCTTGCATAGCCGGTTTCAAATACAGCATTTTCTTTCTCGCGACCGGCCGGCCGTTGAGTTTGAGTTGATAGAAGTAAACGCCCGCGGGCAACTCCTCGCCGACAAATTTGGTGAGAAAATTGCCTTGAGGTCGAAACCCCTTGACCAATGTCGCAACCGATTGTCCCACCACATTATAAAGTGTCAGCTCCACGAAAGCAGGCTCCGCCAGCTCGTATGCGAAGAGCGTGGCATCATAAAACGGATTGGGAAAATTTTGATGCAAAGCATATCCTTCGGGCAGCGCGCCCACCGTGTTGCCGATAGCGTTGACGAACACCCATGCGGTATCGCTCAACACGCCATTGGTCGCGACATAATAAAAGCGCTCGCTGCCGTCGAAATCGACGCGCGGAATATAATGCACGCGGCGCCGGTCTTCGTCGATGCGGACTTCGCCGTGCATGGCGGGGCCAACTGCCGCGATCCGAATGGAATCGCCTTTTGCAGCCATATCATTCTGTAGAACTGCAAACGTATATTCGCTGCCTTGCAACACTTGCCAAAAATTATGCGGAATCGTGCTGTAATCGTGATTGACGGACAGCCCGCTGCGATAATTGGGAGCGGGCGCAAACAAATCTTTGAACGTCAGAAAAGTGAAGCCTAACGAATCCGCGGCGCGCACCAATCTTTGCGCGTCGCTAAGCAGCGTAACTTCGCTACCGCGATATGCGGCCGAAGGCCGCGTTACAATCGCACCAAAATCGAAAATCAGCAGCCCCTTGATGTTGAATGCTTCCACGATCTCGGCTTCCATCTCCGTAAAAGTGCGCGGCGTGCCGGCGAGATTGGGGCCGGCCTCTGCGGAAGTGGGGCGAAAAAAGCGAAGCTGTTGTGGCTCATCGATCGGCAGCTCGTTCGGACGTTTATCGCCCTGCCTGCGTACCGAAGAAAAAAGGTCCAGCCCAATCAACTCGGCATAAAGCTCGGGCGAAATCTCGTCGCTCGGAATTGAAAAGCACCATTGCGCTTCGAAGCCGGATTTTTGAAACGGCGCGAGTGAGTAAACCTGTTGCCGCTCTTCGCCTGAAAGTTTCCGGAGATCTTTGTAGAACACACCGTGGTGCGAAGTGCTCCAGCCGTAGCGCTGCACCAGTTCGGTGATGCGCGCGAGGCCGATGTAGCGCGTGTCGATGCCGGCATTGTTTCGGTTGTCGCGCAGCTCTTTCTCCGCATAGTCATAAGTGAAATCGAGATTCGCGCGATAGCCGTTTGCGAGCAGCCAGGGCGTGAGCAAGCTGTCCGCGGAATTGCGATAGTGATTGAAATGAATGATGCACGCCGGGCCGCGCGGACGAAGGTATTTGATCTCGTCGATCCATAAAACCTGCTCCACCTCGGCTTTGAACGCGCGAAACTGCAAGCTGCGCACGTGCGCAAGCTCTTCCTGCGTTGCGCCGCCGTAGGGGGAGAGCGAAGT
>JABWAN010000902.1 GCA_013361015.1 Candidatus Zhuqueibacterota bacterium
TCGAAATGCGCCGTCCGAAGCAAAGAGAGCTTTTGCTTCAATTGGGAGGGCTTTTGCTCCGGAGGCTTTTCCAGTTCAGGGCGGCGCACCGGAGACGGCGAAATTTTAGTGTCGTTTGTGTTCATGTGTCATTCTTCTTTCGGTTGCCGATTGGACAACTCCAACGCTCGCAGGCAATCGTGCTTTCCAATCTCAGCAAACAACATGCTTTGCTGCGCTTGCAATTCCGCTTTCACAGCAACGTGATCATCCGAACGCAGTAGTTTGAGATTGGCGAGATAAGCGGATTGCCACACCGCGGTACAGAGCGCCGGCTCCCATTCTGCCAATTGATAGGCCGTGATCTTCTTCATCAAATCCGCGAGCAGCGCTTTGGCCAGCTCCGGCTTCCCGGCGGCGAGACAATAGTTCGCGAGATTGAGTCCGCGCAGAAACCTGCCCTTGCGCCGCACGTCACCGGCAATGGCTTGTTGCATGGCCGCAGCATTCTTCTCGAAATTCTCCGGCAACTCGGTGCACGCGACCTCATACTCTTTGTTGATCGCCTCGTACTCTTCGCCCATGATCGGCGGCAGGATTTTTTCTTCCCCTTTGCCGGAACCGAGCATGCCTTTCACTTCCTCTTCCAGCCACTTCACTGTGGCCTTCTCGGCGAACGGCGTCTTTTTGTCTTTGAACATCAGCTTGGGCAGTTCCGGCAGGCGTTGCACGAGCCGCGCCAAATGAAATTTGATTTCTTGCCCGGCTTGATTCCATTTGCCCCCTTTGGCTTCGAGCGCTTGCACAACGTAGCGTTGCCCATCCAGCCAATAAACAAAGCCCTCATCATTGAGGAATCTTATTTCAATGTCCGGAATCAACGCCTCCCATTCGCTGTTCGAAATCCAATTCTTCACCGCGGTTTGTTTCTCCGGCGTGGGGCCTTCGATCGCAGTAATCTTGCCTTCGTCTTTGTCCTTGTAATCCGGCAGAGTGAGCTTGCTCCATCGCAGCTCGCGCGAGAATGCATAGATCGAAACATCATCTGCGGCCTTGCGCGTTTTCTTGCCGTCTTTTTCTTCTTCAAAAAAGAAAAGCACCGCTTTGCGCATCCCCTGCCGCGCGCTGTCGTTCGAAGTGATTGCCACGCCGCCACCAGTGGGCACGGAGGCGCCCGTGCCACTCGGCCTCGCGGAAGTTGTTGCTGCAGTGCTCGCAGGTGTACTAGTTGCCGGTCTCATCGTGGGTACTTGCGCCGCCGGCCTCAACAACTCTTCAACCTCTTTCGCTTGTGCGTCAATCACTTCGCCAATGGCCTTGAACGGCGAGACTTGGCCTGTTTTGAAATACGCACCGAGCTGTTTGTGATATTCTTCCTTGAGCAGATTCCAAGCCGCTTGTAGAGCGAGAACGTCCTTGGCATTCTCCTTCGTGAGTTTTTCTTTCGCCAAGATCTTCGCGATTTCTTTGCGATTGAGAAAGCCCGCGCTCCGGCTGCGCTTCAAGCCGTCTTCGGGAAAAAGCTTGTCGCCGAATTGCTCGAGCGCGTTGAGCATGAGCAGGCTTCCGTTTTTGAGGCCTGCGATCCTATGCTTGCCAAACCACGCAAACGCGAGCCATACCATAGCCTCCAAATCTTTGCATTTGGATTTCAGCAAATCGACAGCAAGCTCGATGATCATGTCATAGTTCGGCCTAATCTTATTGCTTTCGGCTTGCAGGGTCAGATAGTCTTGATAGTCCTCATCATTTTTCTGCGTGACATCTCTGCCCGTGGGCGCGCTCGCGGAAATCGGTTTGAGCAACTCGGCCACTAATTCAGGAATTTCGAGTTTGGGCGCTGGTTGTTCCGAGGCTCCTGTCGCATCGATCAAAGGTAGATCGAGACCGGTCGCTGGCTGCTGGTTGCTGGTTGTTGATTGCTGGTCGTTGGTTGCTGGTTGCTGATCGCTACCTAGTGGTGACTGATCACTGGTTACTGGCAACTGATCGCGAACCGCACTGCCGCTTCCCGGCGTGCTAACGTGCTTTTCCAAAACTTGACCAAGCGCCGTCAACACTGGGCCGTTTTGTGGGAAGTGTTTATCGCACACACTCACGAGACGTTGATACGCGGCCAGCGCGGCTTGCGCTTCTTCCGCGGAACAGGCTTCGCGTTCCAACAGCTTCGTGACTTTTTCCGTGCTCAACAATTGAATCGCCTTGCTGCGCATGAGCGGCTTCGCCGGAAAGAGATGGTCGGAATAACGCGCCACCAATTCGGCCAGCAAGAGCATCGCGTTTTGTAAGCCGGTAAATTTTTCCGTGCGATACCACGCAAAGCCCAAGAGCGCCGCCACCCGCAGGTGCTTGCTCTTGCTTTTGAGCAAGGTCGTCGCCCACGTCACACACTGGAGATAATTCGGAGTCGCCTTGGTGAGTTCTTGCTCAAGCTCGGTATACTCTTTCACATTCGGGTCAAGATCAACACCCGTGGGCGGTCCGCCGGGGATCGGCTCCAAAAGCTCTGCGACGAGGGGAGAAAGTTTAGACATGATTTATTTTCAGCCTTTATCTCGTAACACACTTCGCGAGGGGCATAAAGCTTGGATGCTTCACAACCACATACGGTGGCGTCAATTCCTAATGAGAAGCTAGAATCGGGCGCCGATCGCCAGCGCAATAATGAGAATAAGTGCATAGATTGGCACAAAAATGATCAAGCTGGCGACGAGATAATGTCCCAAAACTGCGAACGCGCGCGTGAGAAACTTGTCGCTCAACAAGTTCGTGCGTGGCTGCGTGCTGTTCGTGCCTTGCATCTCCAGCCTGGTTAACCGTTCCTGCAAAAACTGAATTTCTTTTCTGGCTCTTTCAAGCGCCTGGGCCATTTCGACTTCCGGCATAACAATCTCCTTGGAAAAAGATTTATCTCATGCTGGCTTCGAGGTTTGACATATTCGCCGCTCAACGCCGCGCCGCCATAAACAGCCGCAGCACATACCAAAACATGAGCGCCACTGACGCAAACAATTCCAAAGAAGCCGCGACGTAACGATCTTCCGGAAATTTGTGCAGCACATTCGAGGTG
>JABWAN010000022.1 GCA_013361015.1 Candidatus Zhuqueibacterota bacterium
ACCAACGGCAAACTTGATCACAAAGATTTGCAACTGGCAATTGTGGGGCGTCCGAACGTCGGCAAATCTTCGCTTCTAAATGCGCTCGTGGGTTATGAAAAAGCCATCGTCACCGCGATCGCGGGCACCACGCGCGACGCGATTGATACCAAGCTGCGTTACAAAGAGCACGATATTGTTCTGATCGACACCGCGGGCTTGCGCAAAACTGCGCGCGTGAAAGAGACGGTAGAATTTTACAGCACCGTGCGCACGCGCGAAGCGATTCTGCGCTGCAATGTCGCCGCGGTCTTGGTTGATGCCACGGAAGGCATCAACGATCAAGACTTGCACATCATCGCTGAAGTCGCGCAAAGCAATAAGGGCATCGTGCTCGCGATCAATAAGTGGGACCTGGTGGAGAAAGACGCGGACACGGCCCGGATCTTCGGCAAGCAAATTCAAGAGGCACTGCGGATTTACAGCTATGCGCCGTTGATTTTTATTTCAGCGCTGCAAGGGCAACGCGTCTTCAAATTGCTCGATATGGCTCTGGCCGTGCATGCCGAACGCGGCCGCGAACTGCGCACCACGGAGTTGAATGAGTTTCTGCAAGAGGCGCTGCAAAAATATCCGCCGCCTTCGATGGATCAACGCGAAGTGAAAATCAAATATTGCACGCAGGTGAAAACCAATCCGCCGGTGTTCGCCGTGTTTTGCAATCATCCGCAATCTATACGTTCGAATTACCGGCAATACTTGGAGAAGCGTTTTCGTACGAAATTCGGCTTCACAGGTGTGCCCCTTACTTTTAGCTTTCGAAAGAAGTGATCGCTCCCATGTTCATGCTACGATTGTGCCTCCTCTGTTTCTTGCTAGCGTTGCCGCTTCACAGCCAGCCCCTCAGTCAATCCGAAAATCTTTTCACGCAATACGAGCGCGCGCGCGCCGGACGCTCGAGCGCGCCGTTGAAGTGCGGCTTCCCAACGCTTGCGGCGCTGCGCGTTGCTGCGCCGCAAAACGCGCAACAGCAGCAGTTGTTGAAACTCGCCAGCGCGCGGCCGGTTCTGCCCAAATCTTACTTCACTGCAGACAATCGCTTCCGCATTCATTACGCCACGAGCGGCGAAGATGCGGTTTCGCCGGTCTCCACCAACCCCGACGGCGTTCCGGATTTCGTTTACGAAGCGGCCAAAGCAGCGCAGCGTGCGTATGCGTTGCTCGTTGATACGCTCGGCATGAAGGCGCATGCCCCTGACAACGGCGTGGACGGCACCGAGTTTGATTTTTACATCATTGATCTTGGAAATCTTTATGGCGAAACGCGCTTCGATTTTTCCACGGGCACAGGCCCGGCTTATACCGTCATTGACAATGATTACGGCCCCGCATTTTATAGTCAGGGGCTGAATGGCCTACGCGTCACCGTCGCACACGAATTCTTCCATGCGGTCCAGCTCAATTATTTTCTGCGCGGTGAAGATGTTTTCTTTTTCGAAATTTCTTCGACATGGTTCGAAGATTTCGCCTATGATGAGGTGAATGACTACTTCGCATATTTGCGGCGTTGGTTTCGGGAAACGGCGTTGCCGCTTAACACCAAAAACGGTTCGCATGAATACGGTTCGGCGCTGTGGCTGCACTACCTCACTAAACGTTTGCAAAGCCCGGCGGTCGTGCGGGCCTTGTGGGAACGCATCGTGCAAGAGTCCGCTCTTTTAGCCAGCAAGAACGTCCTGCAAGCCAGCCCCTATAGTCTGCCGTTCAATCAAGCCGTGCAGGAATTTTACTCGTGGTGCTTCTTTACGAATTATCGCGCCGATAGCGAGAAGTATTTTGAAGAGGGCGAAGACTATCCCTCCGCGCAATTCGTTTTCACTCGTGCGGCGTCGCGGAATGAGTCCGTTCCCGACGACGTTGAACCTTTGGCGGCGAAGTACTACCGGTTCATTCGTACGGCGCAGGACCTGCAAAGCACTTTGCAGATCCCGATGGACCCGGGCCGCTTTGGCCTCACTGCAATTGCGGTTGATGAGAATGACGATTATACGGTGCGCACCGCTTACGGCGCGGCCCCGGTCTATGTCGCCGGACAAGCGCGGCAGGATACCGTCACAATCATTGTTGGCAACGGCGGTGTACCGAACACGGGCGGCTCCAGCTCCAATGACTTCAATCTGCAAATTACTCTGGGAACGCAGAGCGATTTGGAAAACGTACTCGGAGCGCCTTTCCCGAATCCATTTCGTCCGGCGCAGGACGGCCTTTTAAGAATTCCATATCGCATCAAAACCTCCACGATTGTGGAAAGCGTTATCTTCGCAGAAGACGGCCGCGTCGTGTGGGATAGCAGATCGAAGCAACGCCTGGCTGTTGGTCCGTACGAAATCGTTTGGGATGGACGAGACAACGCCGGACAATTGATTCCCAGCGGCGTTTACGTGCTGCGGCTGCTCGCAGGTGACTTCGTGGCATCCGTCAAATTCGTAGTGATCAACAAATAGCTTTCGCACGCGCCACTGTCCGAGCATAGGTTGACTTTTGAACCTTTTTTCACTATACTCCCCGCGCTTAAAAATAGGATGAGATGATGGCACGTGGTCGTGATTGGTTTCTAGGCTTCTTGCTCTTGGCCGCCGCCGCAGTTTTTATCTTTTTCATCGCGGCGCTCTTCTTGGGAGGAAATGAAGACAGCCTTGATCTCGCCACTGGCAAACGTTTGGGTTTGGTCGAAGTCAAAGGCGTCATTCTTGATTCCGAGCCGGTGGTAAAGGAGTTGGAGCGCTTCGGTGAAGATAAGAGCATCGCAGCAATCATTCTTCGCATTGACAGCCCCGGCGGCGGTGTGGCTGCAAGCCAGGAGATTTACGAAGCCGTCAAACGCGTTCGCAAAGAGAGTCACAAGTTCGTCGTCGCTTCCATGGCTTCGGTGGCGGCCTCGGGTGGTTATTACGTTGCATGCGGTGCAGACACGATTATAGCGAATCCCGGCACCACCACCGGCAGCATCGGCGTGATTGCAGAGTTGGTCAACACTACCGAATTGTTGAAAAAGATCGGCGTGAGTTTTGAGATCGTAAAAAGCGGGAAGTATAAAGATAGCGGCACGCCGTGGCGTCCGTTTACGGAGGAAGATCGCCGCTATTTTCAAACCTATGTCGATGATGCCTACAATCAGTTTGTTGAAGTCGTAGCCGGCGCGCGTAATCTGAGCAAGGAAGAAGTTTTAAAGTACGCGGACGGCCGCGTTTTCACCGGCCAACAGGCACTGAATTACAGGCTCATCGACGCGTTGGGCACTTATCAAGATGCAGTGGCGCTGGCTGCGGAGCAAGCGGGTATTAGCGGCAAAGCGCGCATCGTGACGCCGCGGCGAAAGCGCGTGACGTTGTTTGATGTGTTGTTCGGAGATTTGGAAGGGTACCTGCAACGGATTCAAACGTGGCCGGTGTTGCGCTATCAAATGATCATGTGAGGTTACGATGCCGATATACGAATACCTTTGTGAGACTTGCGAAACGAAATTCGAAGAGTTGGTGCCTGACAGCCAAGCTTCGACCGCACGCTGTCCGAAATGCGGAACGCGGGAAGTGCAGCGCTTGCTCTCACTCTTTGCGACCAATAACGCTGCAAGTTCGAGTTATTCGCCGCCCAAATCCAGCGGCCACGCCTGCGGTTGCGGCAGTTGTTCTTGCGGCAGCCACTGATACGCACTGTTCGAGGCGCGCTTGCTTCGGATAGCGCGCTTGCTTCGGACCGCGGTCTTGCATTCAGCATTAAAAAAGTATACGAGAGGAGGTGACAAGCATTGCCGAGTGGCAAAAAACGCAAACGCCACAAGATGGCTACCCACAAGCGCAAAAAGCGCTTGAGAAAAAATCGTCACAAAAAGAAACTCAGGTAAGCCTCGGGCGTTTTGCTAGAGTACATGGCAAAACGCCCTTCACTTTTCGTTGCATTTCTGCACGGTGCTTACATGCCTCAGCCCAGCTGCAACAAAATTCTGCTCATCGATGATGATCGTGTGTTGCACGATCTCACCCGCGCACATCTCAAAAACTCCGGCTATCAAATCTCCTCCGCTTATGACGGCGTCGCCGGCTTGCAAAAAATTTTGGAAGAACGCCCCGATCTCGTATTGCTGGACTACGTTATGCCGCTCATGGATGGCGAAACCGTGTTCCGTGAGTTGATCAACAACGTCGCATATCGTGAGGTGCGTGATACACCGGTCATCATGCTCACCGCCCGCGATGCGAAAGATTATCTTAAAGCCGAGATGCTCGAGCGCGGCGTGAGCGCCTATCTGCAAAAGCCTTTCGGCTTGCGCGAGCTGACGAACGTCATTGAGAACGTCTACATCATTCACGACATCAAACGGCGGAACGTGCAGCTCACCTCCGAAGTGGAATCCGCGCGCGAACATTTGGAGCTGCTTACGCGCACGGCGCCGATCGGTATTTTTTCCACAGACGCCAACGGGCAGATTCGCCACATCAATCAAATTCTTGCACGACTCCTGGGCTATGACGACGAACAGTCATTATTTGGCAAAAGCATTTTCGAAACGCCGGAGCTGAATGAAACATTTTTGAGCACGGCCATAGCGCGCGTGTTGACGGGAAAAATACCGTGGCAGGCACGAAATTTCCGTTTCCTTCGTCCGCAAGAACACGCCCGCACCATCAACATCCATTGCGTGCCGTTGCACAAACCAAGCGGCGAATTGGATGGCGTCGTTGGCGTCGTCGAAGACGTTACCGAGACCGAAAAGCGGAATGCGCAATTGCAAATGCTTTCCACGGTCGGTCTGGCATTGCAACGCGCGCTCAGTTTGGAAGATTTGCTGCATCTCATTTTGACCGCAATCACCGCGGGCCCGGCGCTGGGCTTCACCCGTGCGAGCATTTTTTTATTGGATCGCAATCGGCGCTATCTCATCGGCAAAATGGGAGTCGGCCCGGCGAATCATGACGAGGCCCATCGCACGTGGGAGAGTTTGGCGCGCGAGCATATTTCTTTGGAAGACTTCTTGGAGAAATATGGCAAAGCACGCCCCGCGTCACCGGGAAAATTCGATGAAAAGGTGCGGCATCAGTATTTCGCCCTGGCCACGAAAAATTCGGCGTTCATTCACGAAATCGTGCAGCGCCGCCCTTATCGCGGGCGACCCGATTGTCCGGAACAATCGGCCTGTCAAAATGTTTTCAGAGCGCTCGAACTCACCGACTTCGTGGCCGTGCCGGTGGCCGCCAAAGACCGCTTGATTGGGCTGATTATCGCAGACAATATGTACTCCTCCCACGCGATTGACAACGAGCAGGTGGCGCTGCTCGAGCTGTTTGCCAGTCAAGCGGCACAAGCCATCGAAAAGGCCGAAGCCTATCATCGACTGGAAATGGAAAAACGCAAACTCGAAAACGCCTATCACGAATTGCAACTCACACACAAGCGGCTTTTGCATTCCGAAAGGCTCGCCACGATCGGCAACATGGCTGCGCATGTCGCGCACGAAATTCGCAATCCCCTGGTGACCATCGGAGGGTTCACGCGCTCGCTGCACCGCCAGCTGCACAACCCTGAAGCCGTCAAGAATACCTTGGGCATCATCTCGGATGAAGTCGTGCGCTTGGAGAAAATTCTGGCCGATGTATTGGAATTCACACGACTGCCTGCCTCGATCCGGCAGGACATCGATCTTAACCACATAGCCAATGAAGTCTGCACGCTCCTGCAAAACGAGATGCAAGCCCAACGCATTCAACTGCACCAACATTTGGATACCAACGTCGCGCCGATGCGTCTTGACGCTGTGCAAATCAAGCAATTGCTCGTGAATCTCATGCAAAACGCGATGCACGCTATGAGCGACGGGGGCGAGCTCCATTTGCGCACAGAGCTCATCGCAAAGCAACGGGTGCGCATCACCGTGCGCGACACCGGGTGCGGCATGTCCGCAGAATTACTCGAAAAAATTTTCACGCCCTTTTTCACCACTAAAGCGCACGGCACCGGTTTGGGTCTGGCCATTTGCCGCCAAATCGTGCACGAACATGGCGGCGAAATTATAGTCGCTTCCTCGCCGGGAAGCGGCACCACCTTTACGGTCGAGCTGCCCATGCATCCAACGCCCGTCAGCACCAAGAAGGTTTTTGATATCAATGAAACGCACGCGCAGCTAGCGCAGACGCAACTATGATTCCTTCCGCCGTGAATTATAACGACCCACAAGAACCCGCACGCCCCCGCGAAGCCTTAACCGTCTCTCTGATTACGCAGCAAATCAAAATGCTGCTGGAGGAAACGTTGCCGCCGTTTTGGGTGACGGGTGAGATCTCCAATTTCAAGCGCCATACTTCGGGACATTTTTATTTTTCCTTGAAGGACGAAGGCGCACAGATCCCATGCGTGATGTGGGCGGGACGCAATCGCTCGCTTTATTTCACTCCCAAAGACGGCATGCAAGTGCTCGTGCACGGTCAGGTCACGGTCTACGAAAAGCGCGGTTATTATCAACTCGACGTCTGGCAGATGCAACCCGCGGGCCTCGGCGCTTTGCAACAGGCCTTTGAACAGCTCAAGCAGCGTTTACAGGCAGAAGGGTTATTCGATGCCACACACAAAATTCCTTTGCCTCGGTTTCCACAAAGAGTCGGCCTGGTGACTTCTCCCACCGGCGCGGCGATTCGCGATTTGGTGAGTGTGTTGCGCCGGCGGTGGCCGAGTATGCAAATCGTATTGCGGCCCGTGCGCGTGCAAGGCAGCGGGGCCGCAGCAGAAATCGCGGCTGCGATCGCAGAGTTCAATGAGTACGGCAAAGTCGATCTTTTGATTGTGGGGAGGGGAGGCGGCTCGCTCGAGGATTTGTGGCCGTTCAATGAAGAAGTGGTCGCGCGCGCAATTTACAACAGCAAGCTGCCCGTCGTGTCCGCGGTCGGCCACGAAATTGATTTCAGCATTAGCGATTTCGTTGCCGATGTGCGCGCCGCTACGCCTTCGGTTGCAGCGGAAATGGTTGCGCCCGAAGCGCGCGAAATCCGTAACCTTTTGCTGGTGCAATTGCGCCGCGGCTTCATGCATCTCAAGCGCAAAGCGCAACTTTATCGCGAGCGTCTCCATCGCATTGCGAGCAGCTACGGCCTGCGCCAACCTCTGAACGTCGCGCACCAACGCACGCAAGAACTGGATGAATTATTTCGCCGAATGTCGCAAGCGTTGCGGCAGCGGCAAGAACGCAGCCTGCTCGAATTGGAAAATTTGTCGAAGCGTTTGAACGCATTGAGCCACGCGAGTATTTTGCGTCGCGGCTTTGCGCTGGTTTATCGCAAAGCAGACGGCGTGCTCGTGCGCCACGCCCAGCAAGTGCATGAAGCTGATTTGATTCGCGTGCAAATGGCGACGAGCGCAATTGAGGCGGAAGTGATTACACCACCGTGAAGCACATCATTGACAAAAACAGTGAAGCTTCGCCTTGATCCGTGGCAAAAAATTTTGATTGCCCCGCTTGCGGTTCCTCCTGTAAAAATCGCTGTTGACAATGCGCTGGGGATTTCTAACTTCTAACCAGAAATTTTTGCATAGAACTCAATCGAGTGAAAAGACCATGGCCCTAGCAATCAGAAAACATGAGGGTGTGGAAGAGTCGCCGGTTTTTCCTGCGAAGACTGACCGCGTTGCGATTCCAAAGAAGAAACGCTTGACGTTGGAGCAAGCCGAACGATTGTCCGGCGGAGAGCCGTATGAACTTATAAACGGGAGGATGGTCAGAAAAATGCCTGATAACTATCACTCTAAAACTCAGGTGCTTCTGATTGCCGAGTTGTTTTCTTGTTTAAAGACCCATCCCATCGGCCAACTCCGCCCCGAATTGATGCATCGGTTTTGGCCGGAAAATCAGTATGAAGGTCGCATGCCGGACCTTGCGTTTATTTTCAACGAGAATCTCAACGATAGTACGAGCTATCCGACGCGTGCACCCGATATTGCCATCGAAATCATTTCCAGCAAAGACGCGTGGAAGATGCTCTTTGAAAAAGCGCAGCTCTATTTCGAGCACGGCAGCCGTGAAGTGTGGCTCGTCGATCCGTATCAAAAAGGCGTGATGGTCGTCACGCCCACCGCACGGCGTTGGGAATGGGAAGAGTTGACCAGCCCGGAGTTGCTGCCGGGGTTTTGCGTGAAGATGAAAGATATTTTTACTTGGCCGATTGCACAAACCGAACCTCAGACGAAGTAATTCCATCCACGCGGGTTCTTTTTCTGTATCACACCGAACACGAAGCTCACAGCACGCCATGAAAAAGCGCCAACCCGAAGTTGAAAACCACACTCCCAAGCTGACGTTTGAAGAGGCGATGCAGCGCCTCGATACCATCGTCAAACAACTCGAGA
This sequence comes from Candidatus Zhuqueibacterota bacterium, assembly GCA_013361015.1. GTDB lineage: Bacteria > Zhuqueibacterota > Zhuqueibacteria > Zhuqueibacterales > Zhuqueibacteraceae > JABWAN01. The sequence goes on from JABWAN010000022.1 coordinate 8,371, forward strand.
CCGGCCAAGTGAGTTTGGACGAGTCCATCAAAGTTTTTGAAGAAGGCATCGAGCTTTATCGCTTCTGCTCGGGGCGCTTGCAAGAAGTGGAAAAGAAAATTGAGCGCCTCGTCAAAACCGATCAGGGTTTTCAATTGGAGTTGCTGGACGAAACCGAGATAAGCTAATATGCGTTTTGCGGTCTTGGGAAACATCACCAATCCGTCGATCACGAAGTACGTGCCGAAGTGGCTTGATTGGCTAGTAAGCCGCGCGGAGGTGGTTGTGGCCGAGGATCTCGCGCAATTGCTCGCGTTGGATTGCAGCCGTTTCAAAATCGCGCCGCGCGAGCGCGTATCCATTGGCTGCGAGATGGTCATCTCGCTCGGCGGCGACGGCACGATTCTATCGACGGCATACATCGTGGGCCGCGCGGAGGTTCCGATTCTCGGCGTGAAATTTGGCGGCCTCGGCTTTCTGGTGGAAATCGGCCCTGATGAGCTTTACACCGCTTTGGAAAGCATCCTTGCGGGTAAATATGAAATTCAGCCGCGCATGGTTTTGGAAGCGCGAGTCCGCGAGGGCGACAAAGAAGCCTCGCTGTTTGCGATGAACGATCTCGTTTTTGATAAAGGCGGACACTTTCGTCTGGTACGTTTGCAGACGCACATCAACAACGAGTTTTTGAACACGTACATCGCCGACGGCTTGATCGTCGCCACGCCCACGGGTTCGACCGCGTATTCACTCGCCGCGGGCGGCCCGATTCTTCCGCCGGAAATGAAGGCCATGGTGATTACCCCGATCTGCCCGCATTCGTTGAGCGCGCGCCCGGTGGTGATTCCTGATGAGAAGATCGTGACGGTGGAATTTATCAACAGCGATATTGATATCAATCTCTCCGCGGACGGCCAGGTGATTCGCAAAATCAAAACGGGCGTGCCCGTGCAAATTTGCAAAGCCGATTATCATGTCAATCTCGTGCGCCTGCTCGATTCGACTTCGAACGGCTTCTATGACACGCTGCGCGCGAAACTGCATTGGGGAGAGGATGTGAGGAAGTGAGGCAAGTAGCAAGTGGCAAAAGGCAAAAAAGAAAAAGGCGAAAAGCTTCTCCCGCGAAAATGAAATCCCGCGAAAGTGAGAGCTTTGTTCGTGGCAGTTCCATTTTTGTGGAAAAGAGGTTGAGATTTAGAGTTTCAGTTCGTTTTGGTCTGGGTAAAACATGAGCCACTCTCTAACATACTCTTTCGACAAAGAAGCAGATGTTTTATACATCTCGTTCTCCCCAGGCGAGAAAGCCACAGCCGCAGTTGAATTGAATGACAATATTCTACTGCGTTTCAATCGTGATGAGAAACGAGCCGTCGGCTTGACGCTGATGGATTTCTCCGTGCTCATTCAATTGACAAATTTAGGGCCGCGCAGTTTTCCTTTGTACGGCTTGAAAGAGCTTGAGCCGGAGTGGCAAGATTTGGTTATCGAGTTGATCACGAAGCCGCCGGTGAATCAAATTCTGAAGATTTCAAATTATACGCCTTCGCTTTCGGAAACCACGCCGATTACCTCCTTTGAGATGCCGCCAATTGCGATTGCGGCGTAGCATTTCATTTGAAGAGGTGGAGAAATGAAACTAAGTTCGAATTACTTGTTTCACTATACCAAAAGTATAGCTACTGTTCAGGAAATCCTCAAAAAGGGTTTCAGGTTTGGTTTGGTAACTGAGACGATACCATACAAGAAGTACACGCGTGACAATTTCATGGTTTGCTTTTGTGATATTAAGTCGGCCAAGCAAAAGAACATATGGAATGTTACGGTAATTACGCGCTAGTTTTAAAAAAGGAATGGGGTGCCAGAATCGGCGTATCTCCTATTTGTTATGTGCATCCCAATTCGGTTGGGATGACTTATGACTACATAAAGAGTCATTTACTTTATAGGCAGCTTAGGGAAATCCCTAGTTCTCCTGACAACGAAATAGCTACTCTTGCAATGAATTACCTCATGATGTCGTCGTTAATAGACTCTGGCGATTATGACTACGAAACACTAGATGATTTTAATAAAGCAGATCCTGCGGCTTTGGATAAAATGGAATTGTGGGAGAGTGAGTTCAAGAGGTATTTTGCTGAATTAAAGAAACACAACTTAAATGTCTACTTTACAAAGTTCATGTTCTCTTTCGCTCTTCGACTGAACGAGTTGCATCATGAGTTGGAATCGCGAGATTCATTTTTGAGAGCGTATGAAGGCGAGTTTGTTTGCCCTGCTAGTGGTAAAAAGAGTAACAAAATTTCTTACGATGAAAAGGAATGGCGTGCAATCAAATATATTGACACAACCGATTTAGCGAAAGTACCGCACTTGAGAGATGAAGCTAGAAGCAATCGCTACTTGCCCGAAAGCTTCAATCTAAAATTTAGCGATGATGATGTCGTGGCAATTATTGTCGGGAATTCATTAGAAAAGAATGAGGTTCTTGATCTGATAAAGGGCGGTGGTTCACTGCTTTCGAGTGGCTGGCAAAGTGATACAATTTATCTTAAAAATGGTTTTAAAGAATAGTATTGAGGCGAGCTTTTACTGCGAGATTGATAGTAATCAAGGATGAAAGCTTTTACGAAACCGTGAAACCTTCCGAACCAATTGAAAATTTTTCCAAAGACGACGCGAGCACGCCGCTGATGCGGCAGTATCTTGCGATCAAAGCGAAGCATCAAGATGCGGTGCTCTTCTTTCGCATGGGCGATTTTTATGAGATGTTCTATGACGACGCCAAAGTCGCTAGCGAGGTTTTGGGATTGACGCTCACTTCGCGCGCGCATGGCAAAGCCTCAGACGTGCCGCTCGCAGGTTTTCCGCATCACGCGCTTGATACTTATCTCACCAAAATGGTGCGCGCCGGGCATCGCGTGGCAATTTGCGAGCAAGTCGAAGACCCTAAACTCGCGAAGACCGTGGTGAAGCGTGAAGTCACAGAAGTCGTCACGCCGGGCACGGCGCTGAATGACAACCTGCTCACGAGCCGCCGCAATAACTTTCTACTCTCAATCTATCCGCTCAAAAAATCCGTGGGCCTCGCGCAATTGGATTTTTCCACCGGCGAATTCCTGCTTGATGAATGCCCGCACGAAGTTTTATCCATCATTGTGAATGACATCGAGCCTTCGGAGATTCTCGTTTCCACCGAACATGCGGATTGGCTGCGCGCGCATCTGCGCAATGCGAATGGCGCGCTCATCACGGGACGAGAAGGCTGGCAGTTTGCGTATGATCACGCGTATGCCACGCTCACGCGCCACTTTCACACGCTCACGCTCAAAGGCTTTGGCTGCGAAGATTTGGTGGGCGGAATTTCTGCGGCAGGCGCGGCGTTGTCCTACGTGGCTGAAACGCAGAAGGGCCACCTCGAACACATCACGCAAATCGCGCGGCGACACAATCAAGATTATGTGGGACTTGATCCCGCCACTCGGCGCAATCTCGAATTGGTGCGGCCCATGCGCGGCGAGAATATGAATGCGACTCTGCTCGGCGTGCTCGATCACACGCGCACGGCCATGGGCGGCCGTAAAATGGTGCAATGGACTCTGCATCCGCTGCGCAGTGTTGATCTCATTCGCGAGCGGCATGATGCGGTCGAAGAACTGCTCGGCGATGCAAAAGGGCGGGAGCAAGCTTCTGCGAGTTTGCGCGGCTTGGGTGATTTGGAGCGACTAGTTTCGAAGGTGAGCACGGCTCGCGCAAACGCGCGTGAGCTGTGCGCCGTGCGCTATGTGCTCGAAACCATTCCCGATATTAAAGGACTTTTGCAGCGTTATGAAAGCAAGCTGTTGCGCGCGCAAGTGAATTTGCTCGATCCCCTCGACCAGTTGAAAGAAGAATTGCAGCGCGCGATTGTTGATGATCCGCCGCTGGCCATCACGGAAGGCAATCTTTTCCGTCCGGGCTATTCGGAAGAGTTGGATCGCTATCGCAATCTCACCGCGCATGGCAAAGACTGGATCGCAAAGTTGCAGGCCACGGAACGCGAGCGTTCGGGCATCGCTTCCTTGAAAGTGGGTTACAACAAAGTCTTTGGCTATTACATCGAAATCACCAATCCCAATCTCGCTAAAGTTCCGGAATCGTACATTCGCAAGCAAACTTTATCGAATGCCGAGCGCTTCATCACGCCGGAATTGAAAGAATACGAAGAGCAAGTGCTGCAAGCTGAAGAGAAGATGATCGCGCTCGAATATCAACTCTTCGAAAGTTTGCGGCAGAAAGTGGCGGCGCATGCCGCGGCTCTACAGAACAACGCGCGCGCGATTGCCGCGGTCGATTGCTTGCTTTCATTCGCGGAAGTGGCACAGAACCAAAAGTATGTGCGGCCCGTAATGGATGACAGCAGCGTGATCGACATCAAAGAAGGCCGCCATCCGGTCGTCGAGAAGCTGCTGCCTTTCGGCGAATCATTCGTGCCGAACGATATTTATTTGGATGATGAAGCGTATCAGATTTTGCTGATCACCGGACCGAATATGGCGGGCAAATCGACATATTTGCGACAAGTGGCATTGCTCGCGCTCATGGCGCAAATGGGATCATTCGTGCCCGCAACCAAAGCGCGCATCGGGTTGGTCGACAAAATTTTCACACGCGTCGGCGCTTCGGATAATCTCGCGGGCGGGGAGAGCACGTTTCTCGTTGAGATGAATGAGACCGCGAACATTTTGAACAACGCGACGGCGAAGAGTTTGGTGCTGCTCGATGAAATCGGCCGCGGCACGAGTACGTATGACGGCTTGTCCATTGCGTGGGCGGTCGTCGAATATCTGCACGAGAATTCGAAACTCGCGGCGCGCACGCTGTTCGCGACGCACTATCATGAATTGATGGAATTGGCAAACCGACATTCGCGCATCAAAAACTTCAACGTGCTCGTGAAAGAGTGGGGCGATCAAGTGGTCTTTCTGCGTAAGATTGTGGAAGGAGGGAGCGATCATAGTTATGGTATTCAAGTCGCGCAGCTCGCGGGTTTGCCCAATCAAGTCATCAAACGCGCGAAGCAGATTCTCACAAAGTTGGAACAGCAGTCGATCGAGCGCAATTCTCTTCCCGAGATCGGCGCAGCGAAAGGCGAACACGTGCAGCAAATCGATCTTTTCGCCGAACAAGAAAGCAAACTGCGCGCCGAGTTGGCGCAGATTGACGTGAACAATCTCACGCCGATGGAGGCATTGCAAAAACTCGCGGCATTGCAAAAATTGATGGGATGAGGAAACTTGCGGGAAGGTTTGACGGTTGAAGGAGACGTTACCAGCGTTCAGCGCTCGGTTATTTTGATTAAAGAAAGCCTTTGAGAGTTTGTTGCAAATTCCGTATCATTTTTCAGCGACACTAAGTTTTTCACCAAGTTTGAGCTTGAACATGCGCCTGAAATTAGTGAAAGTATTTTTTGCCTGCCTTGTCATTTTTTTATCTGTCATTCCCACGCACGCCGGCGGTTTTCGCACCGCAAAATACGGCGGCGAATTCTTGACGCTCGGCGCGGGTGGACGTGCGCTGGGTATGGGCGGCGCATATGCCGCGCTCGCGAATGACGTCAGTGCGGGTTATTGGAACCCCGCCGGCCTCGTGAGTTTGGACTATCCACAGATTATGCTCATGCATTCGGAACAGTTCAGCGGCGTTGTGAAATACGATTACGGCAGTTTTGCGATGCCGCTCGGAACGTCGCGCAGTGTGGGAATTGGCCTCATCCGCCTCGGCGTGGATGATATTCCGGTGACCCGGCTTTCGAATCCTGCCCTCAAGCTTGGCGCCGAATATGTTGATGAAAACGGCATTACGCGCCGCAATACGCCGTATGTCGTGCGCACGATTTCTGACGCGGAGTATGCGCTCTTTCTCAGCTATGGCTTGAAGCGCAATGAGAAGCTCGCGTTCGGCGCAAACGCAAAAATCATTCACAAGAATGTGGGCGACAATTCCGCATGGGGACTCGGTTTTGATATCGGTGCGATCTACAAGCCCGCGGGCAATCTGCTCGTCGGACTCAACCTGCAGGACATTACCACAACTGTGCTCGCGTGGGATTCCGGCACACGCGAGATTATCGTTCCGGCGCTCAAAGCCGGCGTGGCGTATCCGCTCAACCTCTCGAAGTTGGGCGGCGCGATTGTACCTGCCGTGGATTTCGATATACGATTCGAGGGACGTGATTATGCCGCGCAATATGCTGCCGGACCGGTCAGCCTGGATTCGCATTTGGGCTGGGAATTTCAATTCCAGGACTTGTTCGCGCTGCGCGTCGGTTCCGATGTCGGCAAACTTTCCGCCGGCGCAGGTATTAATCTGCCCAAGTTCCAAGTCGACTACGCCTTCCTTAGTCACGACGAGCTTGGAAATTCGCATCGCATCTCCGCACGCCTTTCTTTGGAAGGGCCGCAATATCGCCGCCGGTAAAAAATGTTCACGCTTCTTCGTCAAAAAAAACTTCAAAGCGCTAATCTGCTTTGAAGTTTTTTTGTTTTTGGGGCCTGTGAACGCAGCATTTAAGGCGAAAATTTTGCAAAAAATTTGTTGAATGTGTGCGGCAGCTTTTGTAATATCTAAATCAATTGAATATTGTGACTTAATGCTCCATGTCCTTGCCAGCCAACGCCGTGCGAGTTTGAAAACGAGAAGTCTAGTAAAACCAGGTCCAAAGTTGGAAGTTAAAATAATTGTTGATGGCCTATGATCACGAGTATGACCGGGTATGGTAGAGGAGAGGAAGTTCGAGACGGGTTCGAAGCATTTGCTGAAGTTCGTTCGTTAAATCATCGATTCTTAGATGTCGTCGTACGACTGCCGAAAGGCTTGAATCCGTACGAAGATGCCGTAAAGGAAATCGTGCGGCGGCAAATCACGCGGGGCCGCCTCAATCTTTCGGTGTCATTGAAGAGCGAGCAGGAAAATGGTTTCGGCTTGCGCGTTGACACCGATGCTGCCTTGCAATACAAGCGCCTATTGGAAACCTTGCGCGACAAGCTCAAGCTTGAAGGCCAGATCACGATCGACCACCTGCTGCATTTTTCCGAGGTGATGACCGTTGACAGTCCCGTCGATCTGCCCGAACGCGCGTGGGAATGTGTGCAAGCCGCGCTGGAGAAGGCCTTGAAAGATCTCAACAGCATGCGCCGCCGCGAAGGCGCCGAGATTGCGAATGATTTGCACCAGCGCATTGATTTGCTGCAAAAATGTTTGGAAGAAATCGAAGCGCGTTCCATCGCCCGCCGCCGGGATGAGTTTCAAAAGCTCTATGCCCGGTTGTTGGAAATGCTCGATACGAAAGAATTGGATCGCGATCGTTTGGAATTGGAGATTGCCTTGCTCGCCGATCGCGTCGACGTCACGGAAGAGTGTACGCGTTTTCGCAGCCACAACACGCTGTTCGAGGAGGCGATGAAAGATGCGGAGCCTTCCGGCCGGCGGCTGAATTTCCTGCTCCAGGAAATGAATCGTGAAGCCAATACCATTGGAGCAAAGGCC
>JABWAN010000903.1 GCA_013361015.1 Candidatus Zhuqueibacterota bacterium
ACCTCTTCATGTTCGACCAAAGGCATGCCGACTGCACTGCCGCTGCCATGCACAAGTTGGATCACGTTTGCCGGCAAACCGGCTTCGAGCAAGATTTCGACAAAGCGCGTTGCGGTCGCGGGCGTGTCGCTCGCCGGTTTGAACACCACGGTGTTGCCGCAAACCAGAGCCGGAAAAATTTTCCGAGTGGTAATGGCGAGAGGAAAGTTCCACGGAGTGATGATGCCCGCTACACCGATGGGCACGCGCACGGACATGCAGAACTTGTTGGGCAGCTCCGAAGGCGCCGTGCGTCCGAAGAGCCGCCGGCCTTCGGTGGCGGCGTAATAGGCGGTGTCAATGCCTTCTTGTACATCGCCGCGCGTTTCCAATAAAACTTTGCCCATTTCACGGGTCATCAAAGTGGCAAGCTCTTCCTTGTGTTGCTGCAGCAGATCGCCTGCACGTTTGATGATCTCCCCGCGTTTGGGCGCGGGCACTGCGCGCCATGGCGCAAAAGCGCCGCGTGCAGAAGTTACCGCTTGACCAAGATCAATCTGGTTGGAATGGGGAAACCGGCCAATGATTTCATCCCAATTGCTGGGATTATGATTGTCAAAGTACTGGCCCGAGGCGGAAGCGCACCATCGGCCGTCGATGTAATTTTGAAAAGTTTGGCTCAAGCGTACCTTCTCACAAAAAATTGCTTTAACAGACGCTGATAATAAAAAAGAATTGCTCAAAAGTCAATTCCTGGCTTTGGCGCGCTTGCAATGGAGAGAACGTTCGTTCGCAAAGAAGTGGGCTGGTTATTGGCGCGCGTGAGTCACAGTTGTATGAGAGGTTTCGGCGCAAGAAAAGCGACGCGGTGAGTGCAAATTTGATCTGCATGAAAAAGAAAAGGCTCCGTCATGATTGACGGAGCCTTGCAAAATTAGTCAAGCCGGCGCTTGGAATTTTCAACTCCCCACTCAATCCACCCAATCTGCAACGAACACGTTCGTCTGCCTCGGTCTTGCGCCGTTGCGATTCGAGCAGAAAATAAGCTTTGTCCCCTCTTTGTTGAACATGGGGAAGCCGTCGAACGCTTCGTAGTGCGTCACTTGCTCCAATTCGCTGCCATCAAGATTTATGAGAAAGAGATCGAAATTCCGGCGTTGCGAACTCGTGTCGCTCACATTGGAGCAGAAGATAATTTTCTTGCCGCTCGGATGAAAGAAGGGCGCAAAATTCGCCGCGCCATTGTTGGTGATTTGGCGCTTATTCGAACCGTCGGCATCCATAATGAGCAACTCCACTTTGCTCGGTCGAATGAGATTTTCTTTGAGCAATTCGTGGTAGTCCGCAATCTCTTCCGCGGTTTGCGGGTGATACGCACGATACACGATCTGCGCGCCGTCGGGAGAATAAAACGCACCGCCGTCATAGCCGAGGTCATTCGTCAAGCGTTGCACATTCGAGCCGTCAATATTCATGGCGTAGAGATCGAGATCGCCGTCGCGCAAGGAAGTGAAAACGATACGCGTGCCGTCCGGCGAAATGGTGGCTTCGGCGTCGTAGCCCGGTGTATTCGTCAGGGGGCGCAACTCTGAGCCATCCGCCTTCGCCATATAAATGTCGAAAGAGGGATACAGCGCCCATACATAACCGCGATCAAATGACGGCGGCGGCGGGCAGGAGTCACCGCCGGCATGTGTTGAAGCGTAAAGAATATGCTCTCCGTCGGCAAAGAAATAGGCGCAGGTGGTCTTGCCTTTGCCCGTGCTCACCACTTTTACGTTCGAACCGTCGGCGTTCATCGTAAAAATTTGGTCGCACGCAAACGGCGCCCGCGTGGATTGAAAGATCACCCGCTGATCGTCGAAGCTGTAATAAGCTTCTGCAGAATTCTCTCCCTCTCTGGTTAATTGTTGCACGTTCGCAAAGTGAGTTTCATTGGGAAAAACCAACGTCGCCGCTTTCTGTGGCGCCGGTTTCTCGCCTTGACAGGCGGCCAAAAAGTTGACGAGGCACAAAAGCAGTAGTAGTCGCATCTCCCTTCCTTTAGCTTGATCTTTCCAAAGCAAAAAACTCTTGTTGCCTTTTCCAGCTCACGAAATACGCAGGAATGCTTGTCATGTGTTTCGAGAGCACCAGTTCGAATGTGGCGGGGCCGCACTAGATGGTAGAATTTCCACGCAGCAATTCTGCGGCGCGTTCCGGCGGCACCCAATTGACATGGAAGCCCAAGCCGGATTCATACGAAGCATAGCCACGCAAACGCGGTGCAATCTCGATGTGCCAGTGAAAATCTTTCTCCACGGTTTTCCAATAACCACGCTGCTTGCCGGCAGTCAAGTTCGGGCCGGAATGTACTTCCATAACATAGTTGGTGTCGCCGAGCAATTCGTGCAGCTTTGACAAAATCGTGCGCATCAAGCTCGCGAGCATGGGCAGTTCGTTGTTCCATTCGAAAAAAGTTTCGTGGCGCTTGGGCAACACCCACGTTTCAAACGGCGAGCGCGCCGCAAACGGGCACAGGGCAATAAAACTCTCATTCTCCGCGACGATGCGTTGCGCATCGCCGGCTTCCTGACGAATGACGTCACAAAACAGGCAACGCTCTTTCATCGCAAAAAACTGCTGCGCATTCATGAATTCTTCGCGCACGCGCTGTGGCGTGATCGCAACAACGCGAGCGGGATCGCTGAAATCGAGTCGCAGTGCCGCCGTGGCGATCGGCCGGCTATGGGCCGGTCCGGATTGCCTCGCTGTCGAACTCCCGCGTCCACTTCTCGTCCGGAACGACGGGGCGCTGGAAGCGCGCGATGGAGCAGGCGTCGAGCGGCGTCTCGGTGCGGCCGTCGACGATCAGGTCGCTCAAGGCCGCGCCGACGCCGGGGCCGATCTGGAAGCCGTGGCCGCAAAGGCCGAAGGCATGGAACAGGCCGGGCGTCGTGGCGCTGGGGCCGATGACGGGCAGCATGGCGGGCAGATACCCCTCGATCCCCGACCAGACCCGGATCACGCGCGCCGCGGCCAGCGACGGGACGAGCCGGCGCAGATGCGCCATCGTGCTCAACGTCTTCT
>JABWAN010000904.1 GCA_013361015.1 Candidatus Zhuqueibacterota bacterium
CCCGCCGCGCCGCAGCAACCCGGCCGTGGGCATGTCGATAATGTGTCGCGGCGGAACGTCAACACCCTGCGCCAAAGCGAGAGTGGGTAGAAACCAAGCGAACAGCACAGCCAATTTGTTCTTCATCATCTCATCTCACTCCATGATAATGTAGAATGAAGGAATTTGCGCGGACCTGCAAAGGAAATTTCACCTCTTCTCCGCTTCCTGCGCGGTGACGATTAAGGTTTCATAAAAGAAGATGCCCATGGCAACGAGGAAAGCCGTCCACACGATGTGCATGACCAACGTCAAAACTTGAAAGGGGATCGGGAGGCGCGATTGTGATTCTCTGGTCTTGTTCTCCCCTTGGGCGGAGTTTGCGGCTTGATTATTCGTCGTGCTGGAAGAACTTTCATTTGAAGGTTGGTCGTTGCTCGGAATGTTGGCAGGGCGCTTGTCAATATAGGTCTCGACATTGTACTCGTGTTTTAGGACTCTGAAGAGCGCCATTGGAGCAGGAAGGGAAAGCACGCCGATCAAGGTCACTACTGCAGTGCACATCAAAATTCGGCCCATCGTCAAGCGCCCACCGGCGAAGTAGCCGATAATGAACAACAGAATCCCCACGGTCAATGAAATCCACATGATCGTCGAGTTCAATCCATAGAGAAAAGGTATCAGGTCTCTATCGAACATTCTCTCTCCAATATCGGTCGTCTCTACCCGGTTTTCTAAATGCAAATTTAATCATAATATCGCCCGGTATCAAGGGGAAAGTCGTAAATGGCGGAATGCCTCAGTTATCTGTGGAAACCCTTACGCGGGCACTTTGGAATGATTCTGCTGTTCATTGCAGAGCCTTGGGTTGGTCTTTTATGTTTTGTCGCTGCTTCTCCGCGGTGCGTTCTCCTTAGTTTACCGAGGTGGTCTCTTCGTGCGAGGTGGCTTGAAGCTGAGAGCATGAGCGCCTCAGTTTCAGAAACAAACCTCTTTAGCATTCGGCACAAACTTCATGGCGTTTTTCAAATGCGTATACGGGGATCGCAGTCTTGCCCCTTTTGTGGCGCGGCCGCAACTGCGAATGCATTGGCTTCGACCGCCGCGCACATACGGATGAGAAGTCTGCGCTTGGTTTCCATCCTGCCAGAACACAGGTTTTTGCTTTTTCAAGTCCGCGAAGCGCTGTAAGTCAGCACGGTGAACTAGCCCCCTCGGTAAACAAGCGAAGATGACTCTCAAGAACGAGCAGCGACAAACCCAAAAAAGGAAACGCAGTGTCGTGTTGCCTCGCAAGCCGGGCAACTGCCACGCGGAATTGAGGCATTTTTAAAGTGGGCCAAGCCGGGCGCTGAATTGCGCGTCACCCAAGCCGTTCAAACCGTTTCGAAGCGGCCCGCGCGTAGCACGGGATGAGGAAAAATCTTAACGGCCTCTCGGCGCGCGAGAGAAAGTTTCCCCTCGAGCCCTCGACTCGGCATGACAGCGGAAGCTTTGCGATGATGACTCGTTCGTGAGGACGTGGCGAGATGGTGAATTCTCGCAATGAATAATATGCGTGAGGGAGCTCGTTTTTATACCGGAATTTCACCTTGCATCGTCGGGCAAAATGATTTACTTTCGTCGCGAAATTTACCACGCAAAATTTCGTATTTTTTAGATAAGATGATTTGAGACTAGCATGAGCGACCTCGCCACATCCTCGGCTTTATTCACAGCCCGCTTTCATGAACGCGAATTGTTGAGCGTGGCTGCGCCGGCTACTCTCAACTGGCCTCCGGCGATTACGAAAGCCTTCCAGCAGCACTCGGGCGCGCGTTACTACCGTTGCGCCTTGCAGATCAACACGCCTTTGCAGAGCCGCTTCAAAGGTTTTGATTCCAAGCATCCGCGCCATTCCGCCGCGTACAAACGGGATTATGGTCTCGCGCTCGCGCAAAAGTGCAAAAAGGTCGGCATCGACGTAGTGGGTATTTGCGATCACAACAACGTCGATTATGTCGAAGCCGTGCGCAAAGAGTTGACGCAAGAAGGCCTGCAGGTTTTTCCCGGGTTCGAGGTGGCGAGCACGGAAGGCTTGCACTTACTCTGCTTGTTCGATCCGCAGACGCCGGCGGATGAAGTCGATCACATCATTACGGAATTGGGTTTGCCGCCGAGAGAGCGCTGGATCACCGGGCCTGGCGGCGTTCCGAAACAATCTCCACAATCCTTTCCACGGATTATCGAACACATTCAACGCGAGCGCCGCGGCATTTGCATCGCAGCGCACATGGATCGCGAAAACGGTTTGCTCTTCGAATGCGCGAAGACCACGCGCGTGCAATATTTCACCGATGTCAATCTGCTCGCCGGACAAATTTCCGGCAGCCGTGCGGAATTGATGCCGTTTCATCGCAAAGTGATCACGGGCGAGTTGAATCATTATCGCCGCGAGCGCCCGCTGGCGTTGCTCAATTGTTTGGATGTTTATACTCTCAAAGACCTCGCCGAGCCGGCGTGCAGCTCGTGGATCAAAATGTCGGCGCCGACGATCGAAGGCCTGTGGCAAGCGTTTCTCGATCCGGATTCGCGCCTGCATTTGCTCACGGAAGAAGAGGCTGCAATCAATCCTCGCCCACATCCGGAGGAAAAAGTCGAATTGGTTGCCATTTCATGGGAAGGCGGTTTTCTGAATAATTGCGGCATTCATTTCAATGAGAATTTGAATTGCCTCATCGGCGGGCGCGGCACGGGCAAATCCAGCATCATTGAAAGCCTGCGTTATGTGCTCGAACAAATGCCGCTCGGCGCGCTCGCAAAGAAAACGCACCAGAGCATCATCAACGAGGTCATCAAATCCGCGACGAAAATTTCGCTGCTCGTGCGCACACACCAGCCGGCGCCGCGCTATTATCGCATCGAGCGCGCCGTGCCCGCGGCTGCCGAGCCGCCCGCTCCCGCCGTGGTGTTCGACGAAAGCGGCGAGCGCAAGGAGTTGAAGATTTATGACGTGCTTCCTCACATTGACATTTTCGGGCAGCATGAAATTTCTGAAATCGCGCAGCATCCCGAAAAGCAACTTGAC
>JABWAN010000905.1 GCA_013361015.1 Candidatus Zhuqueibacterota bacterium
CCGTTGCTCTGGCAGCATCTCTTCTGGTTCTTCGGCCATCCGGAAGTTTACATTCTCATTTTGCCGGCCATGGGCATCGCCTCGGAAATTCTGCCGGTGTTTGCGCGCAAGCCCATCTTCGGATATAAAGCCATGGTGTATGCCATGGCCGCGATTGCGTTCCTCGGCTGGATCGTGTGGGGCCACCACATGTTTCAAAGCGGCATGAATCCCGCGCTCGGCACGACCTTCATGATTTCCACTATGGCGATTGCCATCCCCTCCGCCATCAAAACTTTCAATTGGCTCGGCACCTTGTGGGGCGGCAACATTCGCTTCACGGTGCCTATGTTAAATGCGCTCGCGTTCGTCGCACTCTTTGTCATTGGCGGATTGAGCGGCATTTATATGGCTTCCACGCCCGTGGATATTTTTATTCACGACACTTATTTCATCGTCGCGCACATTCACTATGTCGTATTCGGCGGCAGCATCTTCGGCATCTTTGCGGGCGTGTATTACTGGTTTCCGAAAATGTTTGGCCGCATGATGAACCAAACACTCGGCAAAATTCATTTTTGGATCACGTTCGTGGCCATGAATATCACGTTCTTCCCGATGCACATTCTCGGCGTCGGCGGCCACATGCGCCGCATCGCGAACCCGATGCAATACGAGTTCTTGCACGACCTGCAATGGATGAACGTGATGATCACGCACGGGGCGTTCGTGCTCGGTTTCGCGCAGCTCCTCTTCGGCTGGAATTTTGTGTACAGCATGTTCCGCGGCAAGAAAGCGGAGAGCGATAACCCGTGGAACGCGAACACCGTGGAATGGACCGCGCCCACGCCGCCGCCGCACGGCAATTTCATCGCAGCGCCGACGGTCTATCACGGCCCCTATGAATACAGCGTTCCCGGCGAAGCACAGGACTTTGTGCCGCAAACGCAGCGCTCCGACAACGTCGCCGCGGCACATTGAGTTGACCGCTGCCAAGCTTCAACATTGAAGCGCAAGGTGGGCGGTGCCTAGTAAGTCACCTAAGAGCCTGTCCGCGAATTCCTGTCAATAAGCAAAATTGTGCGGTGATCTAAATGGCACTCCACCCAAAAATGACAGGACACGGAAGTGGAACAGGACAATGAAACGCCTGTGTGTTGTTCTGTACTCAAATTTTTGTTTTGAAGATTTCGCTTTTATTACCCCGAGCGATATATAAGTTGCACTTTTCCTCCTCGCACTGTCATTTGAGGAATCATTTTACTCGCTGGAACTGCTGCCGAGTGCTCAAAAAGATTCCTCCTGAATGACAGCACTAGAGGCGATGAGTGTAACCTGTTTTGTGCTCCGATTAGTAAGTTGATGGCCTTGTCGAAATGCGTTTTGCACGTCTTTGTGTCTGTGGTGCGAGCTTTTGATGGAGGTCTCCATGCGACGCGTTCGCTATTCGGTGGCGATGAGCTTGGATGGATACATCGCCGGGCCTAAAGGCGAAGCAGACTGGATCATTATGGATCCGGAAATCGACTTTGGCGCGCTCTTCAACCAGTTCGATACAATTCTCGTGGGCCGCCGAACGTTCGAAGGTATGGCAGGCGGAGGCGGCGGCACGATGCCCGGTATGAAGACGTTCGTTTTTTCGCGCACCTTGCAGCAAAGCGACTATCCGAAATTGACTATTGTCGCCGAGAAGGAGAAAGAGACGTTGGCGGCCCTGAAGAACAAGCCGGGCAAAGATATTTGGTTGTTCGGCGGCGGCTCGCTCTTTCGTAGTCTCGCACAGGCCGGGCTTGTAGACTCGGTCGAGGTCGCGGTCGTTCCGGTGCTCCTTGGCGGCGGGCTGCCGCTGTTTCCGCCTCCTGCGCAACAAGTGAAGTTGAAGCTGAAGAGCCACAAAGCTTACAGCAAGACCGGAATCGTTGCGTTGGAGTATGCAGTACAACGATGAGCAGTCGACTTTCTCTTCTATTTTGCATGGTATGCTGAAAGAAGCGCGCACCTCGATCAAAAGCATGTTCGGTGCAGATTTTTTCGCATGTGCCCTCGAGCCAAATGCAGCGCGTCTAAGATTTTCAGAATTCTCTGGTGATTTTGAACGTCATGTTGTTTCGCTGATTGCAAAGCTCGTGTGATGGAAAATATTCAACTCTCCCAACGCAACGCGCGCACCGCCTTGATTCTGCTCGGCGTGCTCGGCTTTCTCGTTGCTTGCACGGTCGTGTGTGTGATCATGCTGAATTAAATTCGCGTCGAAATGATAAGCCTCGGATGAAGCGGTGGTCATTGCAAAGCAGATTGCGCGTGGCAAGCGCAGTGAACTCATTCTGGAGCATTTGGGCGGAGAGCCGCCCTCGGAACCACCGGACTTGCCCTATGGCCCGGACGAGGAGGGCCATGAAGAGGCGCGACCACAAGTGCGTCTCAATAATGCCCTCGTCGGCATGATGCTCTTCCTCGGCGCGGATTTTATGTTCTTTGTCGCGTTGCTCGGCGCATTCTTTGTATTTCGTTTCGGCAGCGCCGATTGGCCGCCGCTCGGGCAGCCGCGCCTCCCGCTCGCCGTTACGGGTGTGAATACAATCATTCTGCTCGCCAGCGGCCTCACGATGTTTCGCGCGATGCAAACGATTCGCGCAGGCAAGACGAGCGCGTTTGCGAAGCTGCTGCTGTTGACGACCGCACTCGGCACAGCTTTTTTGTTGACGGTGGTGGTTATTTCTATCTTGATGTATAGCCTGTTGCCGGATATGACGTTGCTGGTGCGGATTGTGTCGCGGTTAGCGTTGTTGCCAGTGGTAGCTGGGGTGGCTTATGAGTTTTTGCGGTTTACGGCCGTTCGCCAATCCAACCCCTTGATACGGCTGATCACCAAACCGAACCTGGCTTTGCAACGCCTGACCACCCGCGAACCCGACGAAGGGATGTTGGCGGTGGCTATTGCGGCCTTTGAACAGGTGGTAGAGTTTGAACGGAAATCGTAGAAGCGCGAGTGGCAGTTAGTAAGTGAGATTATGAACAACCTCCCGTAGGTTTTGAACCTGCGGGAGGTTTAAT
>JABWAN010000906.1 GCA_013361015.1 Candidatus Zhuqueibacterota bacterium
GGAAGCTCTATCAGATCTTGCGCAAGCTAAATCTCGACACGCAGGAAAAACGGTTTCGCTTCTATCGCTCCCGCTGATTTGAACGCTCTGAAGGCGTGAAGCACTTCGCGGTATTTTCAGACGTGCAATACCAGCCAGCGTGGAGCCTCCCTCCGTTAACCCCTCGTCACTGTCTTTGAGCGCCTGCAACATTATCCCCTTGTGGAATTGGCCAGTCGTGTTGCCATGCGGGTGTGCGTAAAATTCTCGCTCGCACCTTCCGGCGTGCCAAATTTTTGACGACCGCTTGCGATAAGCCGCGGCGGGCGCACGATTTTTTTGCGGCCATACTGCTACTCAAAATGGCCTCATGTACGGTAAAATTCATCTGTTCCGGGGTTCTGTTTTGGGCAACGAACGGACCTCGTAACAGGGATCAAAGGAATGAACCCCCGAGCCAAGAGAAGGAGTGCTGCTATGAAATTCCGCTTACCTCTGCATTCGCGAGTGATTGCTTCTATTGTCGTTGTTGCGTTGGCGTTAAATCTTTTGCCGGGCGCGGCGTACGCGCAAAGCTCCTCGTCCAAGCTGCGCGCAGGCGACGGCGTGAGAATTTTGGTTTGGAAAGAAGACATCAGCGACAATCAAGTGAAGCCGGAAGAATTGGGCCTCGCCGGCGATTATCTGCTCGACGAGCAAGGTAATATCATGCTGCCCTCTTTGGGCGAAGTGAAAGCCGCGGGCCAGAGCCCGAAAGGCTTGGCGGACAATATTCAGCAGAGTCTGCGTATTAAGGCAATCCGCATTGTGTGCCTGCCGCTCATTCGTGTGACGTTGTTGGGCGCGGTGCAGAAGCCCGGTTCTTATCTTGTGCAGCCCAAGGAATCGTTATGGGAATTGATCAACAAAGGCGGTGGTCCGGCGAACGACGCCGACTTCCGCAAGATCAAAGTCATGCGCAGCGGCGGGACCGTGAAGAGTAACCTGCTTGAAGCATTCGAAAAGGCGCATTCGTTGGAAGACCTTGCCATCGAATCCGGCGATCAAGTTATTGTGCCGTCGCTCTCGGGCTTCAGCTTCGGCGAAGTCATTCGCTATGCCACCTTCGCGATGTCGGTCGGCGTTTTTTATTTGCAGCTCACCGATCGCAACAATCGTTAATCAATTGTGACCTTGCGCAGACGGTCAGTCTTCGCACAGGTTGTGAGGTCCGGCTGTGATGCGGAATTGTGATATGGAAATTCGTTAGGAGTCAGTGCCATGGGTATGGAGACCTACGAGCTGGAAGAAGAAGTTTCGCAAGGCGGGCAAAAATTAGATATTTCGCGCTACATTGTTGCGCTCAAAAAACGCTGGTGGCTGGCCGCGGCCATTGCCGTGGTCGTCACCGTGCCGTGGGTGATTTTCGTCAAACAGGAACAACCCATCTACGAGGCCACGGCCTCCATTCGATATCGCAACCTCTCCGATAATGCCGAAGGCTATCTCGAAGACGTTTACGAACAAATCACCAGCCGTACTTTTACCGAGCAAGTGGTTTCTGATTTCGGATTGGTGGCGAATATCGAGCAAGACCACAAGTCCGGGCGTTTTATTACACGCCGGCAAGTCTTTTCGAAATTCACCAGCACGGAAAATCCTCAGCCCGGCGATTATATTTTGCGCTTTCCCGGCGATGGCAAATTTTCGCTCGTGCAGTTGGATGAAGAAGACCACGAAACGCTGGTGCGCACGGAGGAGATTGCGATAGCGACGCTGGATACCGTTTCCGTATGCGGCTTTGCATTCCAATTGGCGGACCCGCAAAACTTGCCGAAGGAAGTGCGTTTCAATATCAGCTCCTTTCGCTCGGCCGTCGAATCTTTGCAGGGCCGCGTTGCGGTGGATTTCAATCGCAGCATGACGATTATGTTCGTCACGTTGCGCGACGACGATCCGTACATCGTGACGCAGACCGTCAACAGTCTCGCCGATATTTTCATCAAAAAGAGCAAATTCATCGGCCAGCAATCTCAAGACACGCGCCTGCAAATGCTCCGCACGCAGGCGCAAAAAGCCAAACAGGATTTTGACGACGTCGATCGGCGCTACACCGAAGCCAAGCGAAGCACCGGCCTCACCGGCGAGAGCGGCCTGCAAGTCGTGATCGAGCAGCATCGCACGGCGCGCGGTGAATTGCAGAGCTTGAGTGCGCAGCAAGATGCATTGACGGAGTTGTTGAACCGTTTGAAGCCGGTGGAGGGCACCATGTCGCCCGAAGAAAAAAGCCTGGTCTATCGCGCCATTGCTGCGAGTCCGGTGTTCGCCAACAACCCGACGATGGCAATCACAAAGGAACAACTTGGCAGTTTGGAGAATGAATACGGCCGGCAAATTTCTTTGAAAGCGGAAACCCACCCGGACGTCGTGAAGTTGCGCGCGCAAATCGAGCAACTGTACGCTAAGATCGAGGACGCCGCCAGTCTTCGCCTTGCAGGTTTGCGCCGGGAAGTGACCGGCAAACAAAACGAAGTGGGCCAGTACGCCTCGAAAATAAATCTATTGCCGACCCAACAATCGGATTTGGCGGAACTCGATACGGAATGGAAGCGCAAATTCCAAACTTACGAAAGCATTCAAACGCAAATTCAGGAACTGGAAATCAGCAGCGTCTCCGAGAAGCCTGCGATTGAGATTTTGGATCCTGCCATCGAGCCGCAATTCCCCACCAATCGCAATAAAGCTGCGAAGGCTGCGGGCGGCGGTGTGGTCGGGCTGTTGCTTGGACTCGGCGTGGTGCTCGGCATTGAAGCGTTCGATCGCACGATTAAAACTGTGGACGAAGCAAAGAGCGCGATGAAGCTGAACGTGCTCGGTGCGATTCCACAAATCAATTTCGGCGATTTGCGGAACGGCTTCGGCCAGCGCGCCCAATCGCAAGAGCAAATCTTCGACGGAGGCAATGTCAGCTTCCGGCGCGCCGCGATACCCTTTCAGCAAACGATGCGCGCGGGTAGACAGAATCATTTCGCGCGCGTCGCGGTCAGTCAGCGGCAGCACGCGGAACACCACG
>JABWAN010000907.1 GCA_013361015.1 Candidatus Zhuqueibacterota bacterium
CTCCATCACCAATGTCGCGTGCGGCATGCCCAACAGCTCCGCGAGCACCACACCCGTTTGCCCAAAGCCCGCATCATCGGATTGCAAGCCCGTGAGCACGAGATCGGGATTCTCCGGCTTGATCGCCGCGGCCAATACTTTCGCGGTCGTGAAAGGATCAACGAGCGGGGCTTCATGATTGATCACGATCGCGCGATCTGCGCCTTTGGCCAGCGCTTGTTGAATCGCTTGTTTCGCGCGGGCCGGACCGATGCACGCCACGATCACCTCGCCGCCGTGCTGCTCTTTCAAGCGCAACGCGGCCTCGAGGCCGTAGTGGTCGCTTTCATTGATTTCGTAGTTGAGATTCTTTTCATCCACCCAAAGATTGTCGCCGCTGATTTTGAGCTGCGAATCTTTAAGAGGGACTTGCTTCATGCAGAGGATGATTTTCACATTGCTCTCCTGTTTTTCACATCAAAAACTATGACAGAAAGATGAAGGACAGAAAAATGTTCGTGGGCTAATTGTTGCTTCCAAATCAGCACCTCTTTGATGGCACCAAACTCCATTTTTCTGTCTCTCATCTTTCTGTCTTGGCTTTTGTTCAAGTCAACATCATGCTGCTTGCGGCACGACATAGAATAAAATTGCGAAGTAATGGCACACGCTGCCCGTGAGCACGAACAGATGCCAAATCGCGTGATGATAGGGCAGTTTCTTCCACAAATAAAACACCACGCCCAAACTATACGCCACGCCGCCTGCCACGATCAGCAA
This sequence comes from Candidatus Zhuqueibacterota bacterium, assembly GCA_013361015.1. Lineage (GTDB taxonomy): Bacteria > Zhuqueibacterota > Zhuqueibacteria > Zhuqueibacterales > Zhuqueibacteraceae > JABWAN01. The sequence continues at coordinate 760 of JABWAN010000907.1, forward strand.
AAATCCTTCGAGCGCAATTTGCGCGAGCAAAGGCTTCATCACAAAGAGAGCGAGCCAGCCCATGCCGAGATAACCGAGCGTGGACAGAATCTTGAAACGGCCGATGAAAAAGATTTTGAACACCACGCCGGATAACGCCAAACCCCAAAGCAGAGCGAAAAGCGACCAACCGAGCGTGCCGCTCAAAGTGATGAGCAGAAACGGCGTGTACGTGCCGGCAATCATGACATAAATCGCCGCGTGATCGAGCGTGCGCAATAGCCTGCGCAGCGTATCGCGCGGAATGGCGTGATACAAAGTCGAAGTTGTGTACAGCGCAATCGAGCTCGCGCCGTAAATGCTGCAACTCAGCCAATGCCATGCGTTGCCGCTAGCGGTGGCGGCAGCGATCAACACCGGCGCGCCGATCAAACTGAGCAACAGTCCGAAACCGTGCGTGAGGGAGTTGGCTAGCTCTTCATAAAACGTCGCGCGAAGCTGCAACGAGATTTCCTTTTTTGCTCCGGCTGAATTTTTGGTCGAAAAAGCAGTCAGTTCGTTTTCTCTCCCAGCAAGTAATCGCGAGAGAGATACTGATGCGGAATATCTCTCTCCCGCGGAAGATAAATTGCCACGGGCATTTCCAATTGCGCTAAATGCCGGCACATAATCGGCCCGACTTCTTTCCAATCGAGATTGCCAAGACCGCAACCTAACGCCGGCAGCGCGATAGATTTTATGCCTTCGGTTTTATGATTTGCCACAATCCATCTCAGTCCCTCTTCAATTCCACTCAGATCTGAATTGTCGCGCCAATGACGCTTCGTTGCAAAGAGCAGAAACCACTTCACGCCGTTCGGAGTCGGAGTTGCAATCGCTCCGGGTTCGTCAACCAATTCATCGTCAAAAGAAGCTTCTCGTTTATATAGATAGGGCGTGCCCATCTTCAGACCCTTACTGCGGCACGCATCCTGATAAACCACGTACACATCCGGGAACTGGTATTTCGCGCGCGAGGCCAACCCTTTTCCCATGATGCCGACGGTGTTGACGCTGACCGTCAAGGTCTGCATGGTCGAAAAAAACATATCACCCTCTGCGAGAAACAAATTGTTCGTGACCCGATAGCGCCGCACCGGAATGAAGAACATGTTCGGCTTCGGTATAACGGCGACTCGTGCAGGAACGAAGGCGCGAGCTTGATCAGCAGCTTCATGGCTCGTGACATAGATGCTGTGAATGAAGTCCGGCGGAATCTCTCCGGGCACAAGGCACTCAGCCATGATCTTTCGCTTCGAACCGTCCATGGAATTCCACCATTCGCCGTTGATCGTATTCCATATTTCTGCAACGGCATCGAGACCGCTTTGATAATCAAAAAAAGCCGTTGCACTATTTGCGGCATTGCCGTCGGTGAGATATGCGCTAGGCAATTCGAGCACGCGAGGCTGCAATCCGAGCACGACGATCTCTTTGCGCTCTGTTTCATGGACGACGCGATAGAGCATGGGATTGCGCGGCTGGAAGTAAACATTGGCAAATTCCCACAAGCTGCGGCCATCCGGTGTCGTCTTGAGTTTGCGGTGACTGACAATCTCGGCGTCGTAGATCGCTCTGTATTTCACGCCGCGTTCTTCCAGGTAACGGTGCGAAAGAATTCCGTGCGAGAAAATCGAGCGCAGATTCTCGACGTGAGTGATGTAGTAGAGACTTTTGATCTCCGGTTTCTTGCGCTTTGCCATTGCAGCACTCCAACACTCCAGAACTCCATCAATCCAAGCTAGACATTCGTCGTCCAGGGATACCCGCTCTCATAAATCATCTCCGCCACTTGTTTGCGCTCTTTGTCGATATTGTCGTCAATCTGCCGCGAGTTACGACGAACGCGACGCCATGCTTCGTCGACAAAAGTGTTCGCGAGCAATAAATCCTGCTCGACGCTCGCGCTCTTCTGTTTGAGCAAAGTATCGACGCGGGAGATCACGGCGACCATGGCGTACAAATCAATCGTCATGTCCGCAAGGCGGCGTTGAATGAATTGTTTGAGAATGATTTCTTTGCCGTATTTCATGAGCACGCGCTCCGTCGCGCCGTGCAGCTCTTTCGCATACTCATTGAATTTGCCGACAGCCTCGCTCAACTTGGGATGAACGTTCGCAAGATGATCGTGCGCAACTGTGTCCTTCACCTTTCCAACCGCGAAGCCGGTGAGCAAGCCGAAGCCTTTGATGGGATCGCGCAAGGCTTTGCCGATCTTCTTCAAATATTCGCCGGGGCCTTCCATGCCCGA
>JABWAN010000023.1 GCA_013361015.1 Candidatus Zhuqueibacterota bacterium
CGGCAATTACGAAGCTTTGGTAACGCCGGCGATTACCACCGCCGGCACGGGTGAAACGATCTTCTGCGGCCCGCGTGATGATCCGTTCTTCGTCGATCTCGGCGGTGTGTTCGATCTCGGCCAAACGCGCAGCACCTATGGCAGTGATCCGAACAATCCCAACAATGCTCGCGATGCGGTTGCGGGTTTCAATTGTCATGCAATCTGTTTGCAAATTCCGATCAGCTCGCTGCAAAAAGATGGCATGAATCCCGAGCAGGCCAGCAGCATTCTCGATCCGAACTTTGTGATTGGCGTGTGGGCCTCGGCGAGCCGTCAACAAGTCACCACGTTGTCGCCAGTGGGTGCAAAGCCGACGTATAGCGGCAATTGGGTGCAAGTCTCTCGTCTCGGCATGCCGCTCACCAACGAGGCTGTGATTCCGATCAAAGACAAAGATTATTGGAACGCGGTCACGCCGTATAGCCAAGACGAGCAATACTTCGTGCAGTATTTGGCGAATCTCGAGTTGTCCCTTTACATGCAAGACGGCGGCGACCCCGCCAACGCCACTGTGGGTTTGGGCGATCTCGTGCCCGCATTGGCGCCGTTGCGCGTGCAATCCATGTCGTATCCTGCGCTCGCCATTCCGGGTTATCCGACGCCGGGATTGGATTTTCGCTTTGGTAAAGACGGCGCATTCGCGGTAACGAAAGTCGTTTCGGATTTTAGCGGAACCGCTTTTGCAGTGCCCACGCGTCCCGCGCAAAGTGGTTTGCCCACGGCTCTGGTTGGCGCCGGTGAGCCGCGCCGCGTCGATATTTTCCCGATCTTCTATTTCGGTGTGCCCAACGCGATTCCTTATCAACTGCTCACCAAGAAAACCGGTCCGCTTGATTCCGGCAAGCCGTTCATCCACAATTTTCTGCCGATCACACAAACGCCCGACGGCGGTTTGTATGGCGGCGATATGTTGCGCTTGAACATGGCCACGCCCGTGACCGATCGCAACACCTCGGAATTCCGGCAGAATGCCCACATGGGTTTGGTGCGTGCAGCCGCCATCGGTTTAACGGCCGCGCCGTACAACACCACCAAGAACCTCGAGTTCATTCCGCACATGGACGGATTTCCGAATGGCCGTCGCCTCGAAGACGACGTCACCACGATTGAGTTGCAAGCCGTGGGCGGCCTGGTGCTCGCCGCAGTCGGGTTGCCGTTTGACGATGCAGTGGCTGCTGATTACTCCGATGTGCTTTCGCCAAAGCTGGTTGCGGAATTGACGTACAGCGCCGGCCCAAATCAAAACGATATTCCGCTGTTGCCGCAGTTCCCGTATCTGGCCTCACCTCATCGCGGCTTTGACTACGTGAAACAGCTCACTGCGAGCAACGTGCAGACCGGCGTGGCTGGTGGTAATATCGGCGCCTCCGTACCGCGCGGATTTCTTCTCGAACAAAACTATCCGAACCCGTTCAATCCGACGACGGAAATCAAGTACGCCGTGACCAAAGACGCCGCGGTGAAATTGCGCGTCTTCAACTCACTCGGCCAGGAAGTCGCCACGTTGGTGGATAAAAAGCTCGCGCCCGGAACGTATACTGCGAACTGGGATGCCAGAGCGTTTTCCACCGGCACATATTTCTATCGTTTGGAAGTAGATGGAAAAGCCCTGCCCGCGAAAAAAGCGGTGCTGGTGAAGTAAGGCTCTATCTATGCACGTTACACTTTACAGGTTACGTCGTGTAAAGTGTAACGTGTAAAGTTGTGAAGCTTGGTCTTTATCTGAATCTGAAACGCTCGTATATTAAAAGTCAAATCTTTGCTTTCAAGCAAAAACTTTTCTGTAAACAGATTTAACGCATGAAGCGGAGACTTGCTCAAGTTCATCCGTTAAATCCGCTAACAAAATTCTTTGGGCTGCGGCTTGTCCGCCTTATGCATTGAGGTATACGTCATGAGTAGAAATCAAAAAACGCTGTTGTTGATCGCGAGCTTTGTCGTGATTTGGCTGGGCGCATATTTCATGCTGCAAAAGCCGCAAGCCGGACGCGCGATTCCGGATTTGAGCAATCGCACCGGCAGCGGCAGCGCCTCCGCGGAGTTCCTCAACACCAAACACGCGTTCGAATACTATCGCGATGAAATCCGCAAAAAGCCGGAGACCGTGAAGAATTACGTGCAGCTGGCACAACTGTTCATGCAAGAAGCGCGCATCACCGGGCGCCATCACGAATACATTCCCAAAGTGCAAAGCTTGTTGAGCGAAGCGCTCGCGCGTGCGCCCAAAGATCTCGAAGCGCTCATTACCAAGGCTTCATTGCTCATGACGCTGCACAAATTTGAAGACGCGAAAGCACTGGTTGAGCAGGCTGTGGCTAGGGCTCCTTACCACGCGATGGCTTACGGCGTGCTCGCCGATGCACTGGTGGAATTGGGCGATTACGAACAAGCCGTGGTGATGTGCGATAAAATGTTGAGCGTACGTCCCGATCTGCGTTCCTACTCGCGCGCGGCATACTTGCGCGAGTTGCACGGTGATCTCGAAGGCGCGCAGCAAGTGATGAAATTGGCGTGCGATGCCGGCGTGAGCGGCCATGAGAATCGCGCGTGGACGCTCTATCAACTCGGCAAGCTCTACTTTGCCGAAGGCCGCCTCGATACTGCGACATTCATCTTTAACGGCATTCTCGCGGAAAGGCCTGATTATGCCTATGCGCAGAGCGGCTTGGCGCAAATCAATCTCGCGCGCAAGAATTACGCGGAAGCCATCGCTACTTTAAAACAACTTTACAGGGACACGCCGGATCATGCCTTTCTCGAACAACTTGTGGAAGCGTGTCACTTGGCGGGAGAAACCGCGGAAGCGGAGAAGATGACGAAACTCGCGCTGGAGGCCTATGCACAGCACGAGCAAGACGGGTGGGAAGTGAATTTGGAATACGCGCGCTTCTGCACGAGCTACGATCTCAATTTGCCAGAAGCCTTGCAGCGAGCGCAACGCGAATACGAACGCCGTCCCAACAATATAGATGTGCTGGAAGTCTATGCGAGCGCTCTCTACAAAAACGGCCAGCCGGAAAAAGCCGAACCTTTTATCAAGCAAGCCTTGCGGCTGCAAACCCCTCGCGCTTCGCTATATTTTCACGCGGGCATGATCGCCTATCAACTCGGCAAGCATGATGAGGCGCAGGCACATTTGCAGCAAGCTTTGTCCATGGGGCCCGGCTTTTCCGCGCGCGAAGCGCAAATCGCGCGCGACACACTCGCCGGGCTTCGCAGTGCGCAAGCGAGTTGAGCAAAAAGATAACGAACGGCGCTTTACCTCAAGCCTGATGAGAGATCATCGGGCTTTTTTATTTATCGCGTTGTTCAAATGGATGGAGGTGTCATTCCGAGATGCGTAGCGACAAGGAATCTTTCCAGACACGGGTTTCTCTCCCGCATCGGCAAACGCCGACCGAGCCGCCGCGTTTTCTGTAAATCTGTTCTCGTCATGATCAAATTTGCAGCAAAATTGTAAAGCATACCATCGTTGCATTCACCTTCCAAAGGCCGAACTAAAAAAGTCTTGGCAAAGTTAGCGGCAAGATCAACAAAACAATCAGCACGCCCAGGATTGCCCAGCTCGCCCAACTTCTCGCCGCGGTCGTATTTTGCAACCGCCGATCATAGGCCCACCAGCACGAAAATACGATCAGCGCCTCGAACACTAACTCGGCAAACGGAAAGAGCTCGCCAAGCCCCAATCCGAATTTGATCGTGGGACCGAAATTCGCGAAGGGCAAGATCGGTGGGAGCATGAGCCAGTTTAAAACCCAATGCGAAAATACGGCAAGGCTCAACGGCACGGCCCAATGGCGCTGGCCGTCGGCGCGCACGAACAGCAAGAATACAACGAGCGCATAGAACGCGGACCAAAACAAAGAATGCGAATAAGGCACGTCATACAAGTCAAGCTGCATCGCGCCTTGCAAGGGGAAGAATAAACGGAAGTGTTCTACTTGCAGGAAGTATAGAACGATCCAAATCCAATCGCACAACTGCACGGCTAGAAGCAATGCCCACGTGGGTGCTTTGCGATACCGCGCTTTGAGGGCGAGTCCAATGGCGAAATGGCCGGCAAACATCAGTCGTGCTCGCGTTGGTTGAGATAATGATCGAGCCACGTCAAAATTACACTGGCCAAGCCCAAGCCGGCAGCGAGGAGAATGAGAATCTTCGTTTCGGGCATATGCGTTCTCATTAAAATTTGAATCGCCGCGCGAGCCCCACACTTCCTCCCCAAGCACCCTCATTCGCGGTGAGGCCGTGCGCGAGTGCAGCTTCAAGATTGAATGCACCGAGCCGCCACGAAACTCCCGCACGCGCGAGGCCGCGTGCTTCAGTTCCGAGCGGGATGACATTGCGCGTGGTAAGATAGCCGTTGATCTCAGCCGCAACTTTCAAGCTCCGGCTTAGATCAATACTTCCACCCAAGCCGTAACTCAATACATCATTCTGTTCATCGAGATTGCGCGGCGCGGTGAGTATGCCGATGCCAAGGTCGCCGAACACGAGGCCGCTTTTGATCTTGCGCGAAGCCAGCAGCGACAAATAAATGTCGGTCGTATTCGGGCCAATGCCTTTACTCTGCGTGGTGTTCGGCAGTTTGGTCTCGACATGAAAGCCGAGCGCGGTCTTTTGCTCTTTATCAGTAAGAAGACGAATGAGAGCTGCAACTGAAAAATCTCCGGCATCGTGCGTGGTGCCGGAAACTGGAAAGCCTGCAATGGGTTGTGAAGCGGTCGCGTCGATGGCAAGCTGCTGTTGCACGGCGCCGCGCACTTGCAGCGTGACATTGTTTGCAACGCCGAAATCAGAGCGCAGATACGCGAAGCGGCGGAGCGTGCCTTCCAAACCCGAAAGCGGCGCACGCCACTGTGGGCGCGTTTCGAAACTCACGCTCGTGTTTATGGTTCGCACAGAGGTTAGCCAAAGATGCGGAGTGGATAAAAATTGCGGCGTGAAAGTAGGTTGAATATTCTCCCCTGGAGGGGGGCCAGGGAGGTGTTCTTTAATTGGAGCACCCCTCTCAAACGAAGAATAACGTGCGTGCGTTTGTGCTGCGAGCAACAAGAGCAATCCAAACCAGGATAGAACATTTCGAAATGAGCGCCGCGCCGAACGCAGGGGAAGGTTCTTCCAGAATGACATCGCAAGAAGGGGCGAGCTTAAAATTGAATGCTACGTGGATTGGTTAGACAGGGTTCGGACTTCGTGCGTGGGTTGCAGCACAGCGGCTTTGCCGTCGGCAGCTTCGTGCGCAGAAACCTTCGGCTCTTTTTTCGAGGGCGGCATCTCTGCGCCGTTCATCAGCGCCGTCAGCTCATCCCATTCCACGACTTCTTTTTCGAGTAAGAGTTGCGCAAGCGCTTCGAGCTTGGGCCGGTTGCGTTTGAGCAGGCGGACCACTTCGTCATAGGCGTCTTCGACGATATTCCGCACTTCTTCGTCGATTTCGCTCGCGATCTTTTCGCTGTGTCGTTCGCCGCCAAACTCCGTTTCGAGAAAGAGGCCGCGTTTTTCTTGGGCATAATAAAGCGGCCCGAGCTTGGCACTCATGCCGTAAGCCGTGACCATGCTGCGTGCGATGGCCGTGCCGCGCTCCAAATCATTCTGCGCGCCGGTGGAAACTTCATCGAAGATGATTTGCTCCGCGACGCGCCCGCCCAACAAAACCTTCAGGCGATTGAGCAACTCCGTGCGCGTCATCAAATAGCGATCTTCCGTAGGCAGTTGCAGCGTGTAACCGAGCGCCGCGATGCCGCGCGGAATGATGCTGACGCGATGCACGCGATCGACGCCGGGCAATACCGCGGCAACGATGGCATGTCCGGCCTCATGATACGCGACAATCTCTTTTTCTTTCTTGTTGAGCACGCGGCTCTTTTTTTCCAGGCCGGCAATCACGCGATCGATCGCCTCCTCCAAATCGGTGCGCTCAATGTGCAACTTGTTCGCGCGCGCAGCGAGCAATGCGGCTTCATTGACGGCGTTCGCCAAATCTGCGCCCACAAAACCCGGCGTGCGCGCCGCAATGACGCGCAGATCAACGTCCGGCGCGAGCTGCACTTTTTGCGCGTGTACTTTGAGAATCGCTTCACGGCCGTTGATATCGGGGCGGTCCACCACGATTTGACGATCGAAGCGGCCGGGGCGCAAAAGTGCAATGTCAAGAATCTCCGGACGGTTCGTCGCGGCCATGATGATCACACCATTGTTCGCATCGAAGCCGTCCATTTCCACCAACAACTGATTGAGTGTTTGCTCGCGCTCGTCATTGCTGGAAAACGGACTCATCCCGCGCGCTTTGCCGAGGGCATCCAATTCATCAATGAACACGATCGCGGGTGCGCGTTGTTGCGCTTGATCAAACAAATCGCGAACCCGTGCGGCGCCCACGCCCACGAACATTTCCACGAATTCCGAGCCGCTCAATGAAAAGAAGGGCACGCCCGCCTCCCCTGCGACTGCGCGCGCCAGCAAAGTTTTGCCCGTGCCCGGCGGCCCGACGAGCAGCACGCCTTTTGGAATACGCCCGCCCAAACTGCGAAACTTCTCCGGCTGTTTGAGAAACTCGACGACCTCTCGCACTTCTTCCACCGCTTCGTCGAGACCAGCAACATCCTTGAAGGTGACTTTGGTTTTGCCTTCGACATAAATCTTCGCTTTGCTCTTGCCGATCGACATCAACCCGCCCTGCGGATTCATGCGCCGCGCGGCAAAGCTCCACAGCAACAATAAAAGAAAAAAAGAGAACATGCCAATGAAGAAGAAACTCTGCTGCCACCAGCCCCCCTCCGACTCGCCCGAGTAAGGCACACGCGCGGCTTCGAGCTCCTTCACCAATTCGGGATCATAAACACGCACGGTCGCGAAGGCCGTTCCGGCCTGGGTTGAATCCTTCGCGCTGGCTTGCGTCGAGTCGCTCCGCATGCGTCCCCGAATTTCCTCCAACGTCAACACGCAAGAAATGATTTTCCCTTCTCGCAGCATTGCTTTGAATGCGCTATATGGAATGGGCTGCACCTGCTCTTGGCCAAAGTAGCTGTGCAGCGCGTAGAAGACGAACAATGCCGCAGCGACATACCAGAGCGAAACGTTGAAACGCCTCGGCGAGAGTGGAGAGGGTTTGCGCAGTTTGGGATTATCCGTGCTCATCAGGAATCGTTTCGAAGTGATTGGCTCGATTAAAACGCGCGGCAATATAGTGGCGCACTCAAGTAAAGTCAAGCGAAAAGCCGGAATTAACGCTTGACAAAATGAATGACATTTCTATATTTGGAGCCACGCGCGAATCATAATCATTTCCATTCCGACCTTTGGTTCCTTCCTTCATTTGCCAGCGTTTTCCAGGCCGGATTGCTCACGATTCCTAGGGAGAGTGGATGCGGAAAGTGTGGAAGGTGAGGCCCCACCTTGTGGGCACTCTCATTGCTTTGCTACTCAGTGCCGCCAACGGACAAAGTCGGTCCCTTCAACTCCTCAAAACGTCCCGACCACAGGCCTCGCCGCTGAACTTGCGCAGCGGCAATGAGGTGCTGGCCGTGCTTGTCAATGCCAATGGTTTGTTCAATGTCGGCACGGCAGATGACAAACCCCTGCTTTATGACTTCCCCAACGCCGATTTTCGTTCGCACGTGAACGTGTGGCTCGATGGGCGCATTTTCACCAACGACTCCTCGCGCTCAAGATTGCCACTGTTCACGCTGCTGCGCCCGCCGGAACCTCTTGCCGATAGCACCATCGTGTGCCAGTATGGTTTTGAGGGCCTGCTGCTCGAGCAGCGTCTGCGGCTCGAACAATATAGCGACTCTACCGGCGCGCTCTTCATCCAATACGTGCTCACCAATCCCACGAATGCGCCGCACGAGATGGGCTTGTTGTTGGAGCTTGACACGAAAGTGAATGGCAACGACAAAACTCCCTTTCTTTCGAATTTCGGTTTTCGCGATGACGAGGTGATTTTCCGCGGGGGCGGCGTTCCCGATTTTTTGCAAGCGTTCGAAGTGTTGCCGCCGGAGAAGGGACTGGTGGCGAAATTTACTCTCACCGGCGTGGAAGGCACGCGCCCCAATTTCATCGCCATCGGCGATTGGGTCAATCTCAGCAAAGTCGCGTGGGATTATGCGCCCAGCCCGTTCAAGTATAATGACAGCGCCGTGTTGTTGCGCTGGGATCCGCTCGTGATTGCACCCGGCGCAAGCCGCACGATCGGAACGTACTACGGCGTCGGTGAAGTTTCGAGCCAAACCGACACCCTCACGCTCTCGGTCATTGCGCCGGAACGTTTGAGCGTGCAGGGCGATACGCTTGCGCCGAATCCTTTCAGCGTGAGTGTGCTCGTCACCAACACCGGCTTCGCGACGGCGCACGACGTGCAAGCGCGGCTCGTGCTGCCCGAAGATTTGAAGCTTGCCGCGGGAGAGCCGGCGCTCAAAGATATTTCCCCGCGCGATCTTCTTTCACAAACGAGCGGCACGGCCACGTGGACAATTCATGCGCGCTGCTTGCCGGCCGATTCTTCGTTTCGCATGAAAGTCGAAGTGACTTCTTCGGATGCGCCCGGCAATGCCGTCACGCGCGTGTTGCAAGTGCCCTCGTGTTTCGGCCCGGGCTTCGAACTGACTTTGCAGCCGAAGACCCAAAACCTGGTGGCCGGGGAGACTGCGCACGTGCTCGTGCAAAGCGTTCGGCGTGGGAATTATAACGAAGAAATCAGTTTGGATTTGTGGCCCGCGATTCCCGGTATTGACTTCACGTTTTCGCCCGCCCGCATTCCGCCGGGGGCAAACGCGCAGCTCACGTTCGCCACGCGCAACACGCTGGTGCCAGGCGAGTACAGCTTCGTGGTAAATGGCCGCAGCGCGGCGTTGATCAAATCCGACACGGTCGCTTTGCACATTGCCGCCGCGGTCATCGATGTCACGCCGCCGTTTACGCGCAATCACAATCCCGCACAGAACGCGCGCAACGTTTTGCCGGAAACCGCCCTCTCGTTCGAAGTGCACGATGCGGGCACGGGAGTGGACAGTGCTGCGCTCGCGCTGCTCGTGAACGGGATACGCGTGCAGCCAAAGCTTTCTCGTTTGGAGGAAAAGAGTTTTCGCGTGGAATATCAGCCCTCGCCGTTTCAATATAATGACGAAGTGCGCGTGACCATTCGCGCGCAAGATTTGGCCAGCCCGGCGAATGTCATGGCGGAGGAGGACTATTCGTTTGCAATCGTGGCAGATTTGCAGCCGCCATTCCTCACCGATCTGCAACCGCCGCGCGAAGCCCCCGCGGTTGCAGCAAACGCTGAAATCTCTTTTCACGTGCGCGATGAGCTTGCGGGGGTAGATTCAAGCTCGATCATACTCACGGTGAATGGCCTCACTGTTCAGCCGAGCATAAGCGGAACGCGGCGTGAGGCGCTCGTGCGCTATCGCCCGCTTCAGCCGTTTCGTTATAATGAACAAGTGCAAGTCAGCGTGCGCGCAAAAGATTTGGCCCGCCCGGCGAATGAAATGCCGGAAGAGCGCTACACTTTCACGGTCGTGCAGGATGTGACTCCGCCGTTTATCACCGACCTTCAGCCGCCGCGCGAGGCAACGCGGGTCGCGCCGGATACGGAGATTTCTTTTCATGTGCGCGACGATCTCGCGGGCGTGGATTCGACTTCATTGCGGCTCGTTGTGGATGGCAATGCGGTTCGTCCCAAACTGAGCGGAACGCCGCAAAATTTGCTCGTGCGCCATCGTCCTGCGCAGCCTTTTGTGAAAGGGCAAAGCGTGAGCGTAAGCATTGCCGCGCGTGATCTGTCTTCCCCGCCGAATGCCATGCCCACGGAGCAATACATTTTTCATGTGGAAGACCCGGTTTATGATTTAATTGCAGCCAACTTGCAACCCTTGGGCGAATTGCGCGCGGGTGTTTTTGTGAACATCTCCGGTGAAGTGCGCAACGGTTTGGATGCTGTGACGCTGCCTTTTCGCGTGCGTTTTATCGTGGATGGCGCAACGGTGAAAGACACGCTGCTCGCCGCTTTTGCACACGGCCAACAAGAGAACCTCGCCGTGCCGGTGCGCTTCGTTACCGAAGGCAAGCATACGATCGAGATGCGCGTGGATGCCGATGACAATATCATCGAGCTGTCCGAGAGCAACAATCTACAAAGCTTGTTTGTGGAAATTTTGCCGCCGCTCGTGCGCGAGTTCACCGTGCGGCCCAATCCCTTCACGCCCAATCACGACGGCTTCAATGATGCCGTGGAATTTAATTTCGCCACATTGGACTTGGACTCGCCGGCTTTGCGCATATTCGACGTAGATGGCGTCGCCGTGTTGAGCGAAGACAATCTGCGCGCCGGCTTGTTCATATGGAACGGCCGCGATCGCCACGGCCGCGAACTGCCTCCGGGAATTTATTTGTACTCACTGCAAGATCGCGGCAAAAACGTGGCGAATGGGTACATTGTGCTCGCGCGATGAGTTTCTACTTCAGATGGAAAAGATAATTTTGAATATGTGTACCACCATTGCAAAAGTTCTCGCTCTCAGCAATTGTGTCAACCTCCGCCCAGAGAGCGCTTCGTGGATTCCTCCCTTGAGGGCAGCCAGGATGGTGTTGCACAGTATCGTTGACGAAGTGAAGACTGGGTTGAAAAAGATGAAAACGTGGCGCGAGGAATTTGAATCTCCTCGTCGCTATCAAGACCTCCCCCCTGCCCCCGTCAAGGTGGGAATGCGACGTTGTGGAATCATCGGATTGTTATGTCTTATTCCCGCACTAGCTTCCGCTCAAATCTCCGGCGCGATCAATCCGGCTTTGTCGCAAGATGCGCGCGTGCTGTTCTTCAACCCGGCGAGCGCCGCGGTTTTGCCCGGGCAATCTTATCTCGGTTTGAAATTGACCTACCCCGGCGCGATCGCAAACAACACATTTGCACTGCGCAACTCGCTGTTCGCGGCAAGTTGGCCGAAGCTTTTCAATTCGAATTTGGGTGTGGCCGCGCACGTGCGCTGGCTCAATTCGCCGTGGTATAAAGACGGCCGCTTCGGCTTCGCGCTGGCGTATAAATTCTTCGAGCAGGTCGCATTCGGAGCCGATCTCGGTTTCCTCTCGCGCAATTATGAAAGCGCCAAGTTCGATCTCGTGGATCAAGCCGACCCGGTTTTCTTGCGCGGCAATTCGCACACGGTCTTCGATCCGGCGTTCGGTGTGCTGGGGAATTTTACCGAGAACTTCACACTCGCAGCTTCGTGGTTTCATCCCAATCGTCCCGATCTCGCGCGGGCCGGACAGGCGTATCGCTTGCCGAGTGAGGCCCTGTTCGGTGCGAGCTATGCTTTCCACTTTGTGCGCGCCGATGCCGGCCTCGCATATCGCCGCCAAGATTGGCAGCCCACCTTCGGGCTGGAAGTGTTCTCCGCAAGTTTGGGAAGGCTGCGCGCCGGCTATGGCTTGGAGCATGCCGTATTCGAAGGCCAATTGCGCGTGCATGACCAGGCGGCGCTATTTTATAGCTTCAACACCCCGACAAACGATCTCAGTTTGTTGAGCGCAGGCTCGCACGAAGTGGGGATGATTTTTTCGTTCCCCTGGCTCAAACCTCGCGCGCGCGCAGAGCGGCCCGATTTTCTCATGCAAGCCATGCCGCCTTCGCGCGTGGTGCTGCCGAACGACACGCCGATTTATCACCTCACTATTTTGCGACGCGATGATTTCAAAGCGCCGATCACGCTGGCTACGCTGGAATTGCCGCCACATTTGCGTCCGCGTTTTTCACAAACGGAAGTGCGCGAGAACGCTGAAATCGTTTTGGCTCTGTACTCCGAAGGCGATTTGCTGCCGGGCGATTACCCTTTCATCGTCACTGCGGCTGCCGGCGGGCAGGTCCAGCATTTGCCCTTGCACGTACGCGTCAATCCCATGCCCAAGCTCGCGCCGGAAATTTTCACGACGGTCGATAGCGTGGACGTTATCGAAGTGCGCAACGTTGTGGACGAGCTGCCCATCATCCCGCGGATTTTCTTTCCGACGAATGAGAGCGATCTCGCGGGCAGCCGTTATGATATTCTCAGCCCGCAGCAAAACGTGTTCGTGCCGGAGAACGCGCGCGAGATCAATTCCGTTTATCGCAACGCGCTGAACTTGATCGCCACACGCTTGAAGTTGTATCCGCAAGCCGGCATCACGCTCACGGGCTACAGCTCCGGCGCAAGCCATGAGAGCAATTGGCGCGCACTCGCGCAGAGCCGCGCTGCAGCCGTCAAAAACTATCTGGTCGACAGCCTCGGCGTGGCCGCAGAGCAAATTCGCATCGCAAATGCGAAACGGCCCGAAGCGGACGTCGCGCTGCGCAATGCGTCCGTGCAAGAAGAGTGGCAGCGCGTTGGCATCGCCGCGGATGCGCCGTTCGCCAATGAAATCTTGGCGCCCTTGTTGGTGGAGAATAAGGAAGTGGAAGCGCAGCCGCAATACTGCGGCTTCGTGACAAAATATTCGGTCGCCGAGGCCGGCGTGGCCGCGTGGCGCATCACCATTTTGAACAGCAGCCGCGATACCGTGGAAGTGCTGTCCGGAGAAAAATCTTTGCCCGACACCGTTTCATGGGCGTGGCCGCATGCATTGGTGAAGAAGGCTGCGAGCAATGGCAGTAACGGCAACGGCACATCGACGGAGAGCCCCACTTTTGCCATGGAACAAAACGGCCACTACTCGTTATGGCTGCAAGATGCCCTGGGCCAAACGGCGAGGACCGCACTGCGTCCAATCGGCATTCGGCATCGCCGCCGTCTCAACGAAGTGGGCGTGGAACGCATCCCTATTTTCCTGTTCGGTTTTGGCGAGCATCAGCTTGGCAGCTTTTCGCGCGAATTACGTTTGAAGCTGCATAGCATCGCCGAAAAGTTGGAATCCGATCCGTCTGCAACGTGCGTGATCAAAGGCCACACCGATGACATCGGCGAGGAGCGCAACAACAAGTGGCTCTCGCTGCAGCGCGCAAAAACCGTGTTTGAAATTCTCGCCTCCTACGGCATCGCGAAGGATCGTATGACCTACGGCGGCGTGGGCGAAGAAGAACCACTCGCCGACAACCGCCTGCCGGAGGGACGCAACATGAACCGTCGCGTCGAAGTTTACATTCGCCACTCGGCGCAGTGGCCGAATTTCAGCACACACCGAAACTGAATCCGCAATGCCGCAACTCACGCAAAGTTTGTGAACCTTGCACCAATGCTTTGCGCACCAGACCCCACCGCAATACACGCTTGCTTGACGAAGATATTTTGCTAAATTCAGCGCATGAAAAATTTTGTAGCAATCTTCGGCGTCATCCTCGCCATGCTGGCGGTGGAAGGGATCGTCATTTTTGCCCACCACATGCAACGCCGCCTCGGCACGATGTTGCTCGGCGCATTTGGCGCTCTGAGTATATTTAGCATTTCCTTTTTTGCCGCCGTGGTTCCTCTCGTTCGGCTCACGTCGACGCTCACCATCCCTCTGCTCTCCGTCATTTTCTACGCGAATATCTTGGTCGCACTGCTCATCGTTTATGTTTGCGACGGCACCAACTACGCCCGCCGCTTTTTGTCGGTCTTACTGGGAGGGTATTTGCTGGCGATGCTGCTGCAAGAAATCATTCGCGTGGCTGCACCGACTGAGGCTTTCTTTGCGATCAACCCGCTGCCGGAGCAGTTGTTCCAACACAACTGGCGGATATATTTCGCCGCAATTTTGGCGCTGCTCTTCTCTTTTGCAATGGTACTCTTCCTTTATCAAGTGCTGGCCAATCAACTCTCTTCGTGGCCGCGCGGAGTCCGCATTGCATTGGTCTTGGGCGTCGTATTTCTGGCGGACGGCTTCTTCTTCACGATCGTAGCTTTTAGCGGTCATGCGCGCTTCCAAGAATTTCTCCTGAGTCAACTGCTCACCAAGTCCGCCGCCACTCTCATTCTCGCCCCTGGCGCTGCGTTTTATATCACACGCGTGCTGCGCGCACAAAGCGCGCCCGACAGCGAAAGGCGGCCCGTATTCGACGTCGTGAGGCGCGTTACGGAAATGGATCGCGAAATGAGCTCGCTGCTCACAACGATGGTCGATGGCTTGATCATTTACAATCGTGACGGCCTAATCACGCGCTATAATCCCGCCGCGGAGAGATTATTGGGGCGCACGCTACAAGGTTTGCGTTTGGATGATCCCTCGTTTCGCCTAACCTTGCCCGACGGCGAGCGCATGCCTTATTCCGACTCCCCTCTGCTCAATGCCTTGCGCTTCAAGCAGCCCGTTGAAAATGTCGAATTGGGCGTGCGACAGGACAATGGCAAGCTGCGCATTTTATCTGTGAACACCTCGCCTATTTTTGATTCGCAAAATCGGCTGCGTGGCGCGCTCGCCACCTTCCGCGACATTACGCAACGCAAAGAGGTGGATGAATCTTTGGCGGCCTCGCAAGATTTCTTAAGCCGGCTCATCGAGCAGGCGCCGACCGGCATCGCCGTGTTCGACCGGCAGGGCATGGCCGAGCGTTTCAACAAAGTCTTTTTGAACATGCTCGGCGCCGCTTCCTCCACCGAGCTGATGGGGCAGCTCAATCTCTTCAAAGAAAAAATGTACATCGAGAGTGATCTGCTGCGCTACTTCGTCAAAGCATACAAAGGCATCGCAGTCGAGATTCCTCCGAAAGTCATCGACCTGGAAAAAAAACAGATCTTCGATTTGGCGGCATATGATTGGTCCGCAAACGGCAACACGGCCGCGGTGAAAGTCGTGTCGCACTTCGTCTATCCCATGTACGATCGTGACGGCAAAGTCGACCGCGTGGTCGCCCTCATCAACGATCTCACGGAGCATACCCGCGCCGAACAGCAGCGCCAACAAATCGCCGAGCGTTATCAAAACATGGTGGCGCACATTTCAGATTTTCTCTTCAGCGCCAAAGTCGTGCAGAGCAGCTTGCAGTATGAATTCTGTACTGCCGCGGTGGAAAAAATCACGGGCTTTGCGGAAGAACACTTTCTGAACGACAACTGGTTTTGGTTCACCATTATCGATACGGACGACAAGCAGCGTGTGCAGGAAGAGTTGGGCCGGCTCATCCGCAAACGTGAAATCCAGGAAGGCAGCATTGAGTATCGCATTCGTGCGCGCGGCGGAGAAACGCGCTGGGTGCAAACCCGCTTCACGTTTCTACGCGACGCCGCCGGCGAAGTCGAGCGTTTGCTCGGCGCGGTGTCGGATATCACCCGCAGCAAAGAGGCCGAAGACGCCCTGCGCAAAACCGTCACGCGTTTTCGCTCGTTGGTCGATAGTCTGAATGATTTCGTGTTATCCGTGGATTTGGAGGGCAAGATTACTTTCGCCAATCAAGCTTTCAACAAAATCTTCGATCAACGTAGCCGCACGATGATCGGCAAGGACTTGTATCGCTACGTCAACGGCGAAGACCGCGAGCCGATTATCAAGCATATGCAGGACTTGATCAAAACGAACCAGCCGATTCGGCAACACGAGTTGCGTTTGCACAAGCCGCAAGGCGATTATCTGTGGCTACGCGTCAATGCCGAGCCTTTGTTCGACGACGCCGGAACGATGAACAGCGTTATGGTCGTCGCCACCGACGTCACTGAAAGCAAACGCGTCGAGCGCACCATGCAACAACAAAACGGTGCACTAACATTGCTGGAAGAGGTTGCAGAGAAGGTCGCCGCGCGCGTACCGGAGCGAGAAATCTGCGAAATGATTGGCGGCCAAATCCCCGTCATTCTAGGGTGCGAT
>JABWAN010000908.1 GCA_013361015.1 Candidatus Zhuqueibacterota bacterium
GCGCTCTTCAACGCTTCGACGCCGGGGGTTCTCTGGTCTCTCTCCTCAGCCGTGGCTTCACGAATGATGCGCACTTTGCCGCCGACTGCGCGCGTTCGTGCCTTGTTGAGGTTACGGTCTTCCGTGGCTTTATAGGGGATGGGAAACACGATCTGTGCTGTGCCGTTGATGCGCAGTTTCAAATGATCGATCAAATCCGGCGTGAGCGAGCCGTTGGCTTGCACGATGCGGCCGTAGTTCGGCATGCCGTTCTTCGCGTTGTGCGCGGCCACGTAGCTCGCGCCTTTGACCGTATCCGCGCCTGTGTTTTGCGGAGCGGCAACGTAGCTCATGTATGAAGCGGCCACGGGCGGATTGGTGACGTTGCGAAAGACATACACCCACGCCTTCTTCGTGGGATCGAGCGGATCGACGATTTCGATTTCCGTGCGCGCGTCGCCGATGGCGCCCGCGTCGTTGAGCCACTTATCCGTACCGGCACGATCTCCGGCATCTTCCGGCATAAAGACGATCTCGTCGTTGGAATCGATAAGACCATCGGCCCCTTTGAAATAACTATAGGGTGACGTGTCCTCTTTTTCATCGACCTGAAACGGAATCACCTCGAAGCGGTCCTGCGCGGCGTCGTAACGATACGCCGTCAACTCCGCGATGGGCAGGCCGTACATCGCCGCAGAAGATTTGTAAGCTTCGAAGACAATGGGATCATAGCGGCGCGTCAAAGATTTCTGTTGTGCACTCAGGTCAATGACTCCGATTCCCGAGAAGCACAGGATACAGGCGACGAGGGTAACGATTCTCGAAACACGATACAGCATGCTAGTCACTCCTTTGTTTGAAATCAGGTGTCTGCCTTAGCGTGGGCACAGGGTCGGTTTAAATTGCACGCATAAGGCCGTTAGATAAAAACGCGCGTTGTCGCTCCCGATCACCTGGCTCCGCCTTTTGGCTGGCACCCCTTCGGAGCCATTCCTCACTCCTTCCATTGACACTTTTCTGCTGCAAAAACTCCCAACGCTTGCATTAACTCTCAACCAAATCGCTCTCGGCCTCCGGCACGTCCTCAAGCCTTTTTTGACTGCGGCCCTTTTGCTTGTTGAGCTTGGCTTCAATCTGCTCGAACAATCTCAAAGTGGCGGCCTCGTCCTTGCTCTTATCCAGCGCTTTGCGAATGGCCTCTTTCGCACGTTCATACCAACCGCTTTCGTAATAATACTGCGCCACGCGATAATACACGAGCGGCTGCGAGTTCTTTGCCACCAGCTTCGTCACGACTTCGCCGGGCCGGATGCCGAAACATTTTGCCACCGTGCGGCGGTGCTCAATTAAATAAGCTAGCAACAAAACGTTGTCGGGGGCATTGCGCACCAGGCTCGCCACCAAATCCAAACCCTCCATGAACAGCGTCTCAATCCTTTCGAGATTGTTTTTCAGCTCATTGAAGTGGACGTTCCAATTACGCTCGTCGTGCGCGTAGCGTTCCAAAATATAACGCAGCTCTTTCGCAACCATCGCTTTGTGAAAGAGCAACCCGACATGATCAATGAACGTCGTCTCCGAATAGCTCGGCACCATCTTGTGCTGTTCGAGTCGTTGCGCAGCACGATCGGCGCGACGAAACAAGAGATGATGATCTTCTTTGACTTGATAGAGAATATCACTGATCTTGCTGAGCGTTTCGAAAGAGGGTACGTTCCGTTCCGCGCCTTTGCCGTGATGGCACTTGTGAAAAATTTGCCACGCGGCGAGATAGCCTTCGACCATATTGCGAATCTTCCAAGGCTTGATCGCGGCGAGATAAGTTCGATGTGTGGTTTGTTCGAGCATGCGAAAAGCTGATTGAGGTTTGCAACAAATTCCTTGCGCTGTGGCGCTAGCTTGTAGTCAATCGAAAAGCAGCAGCCGTATACGAATCCTTGCCTATACGTGTTGATCGAACAGAATCGTGTTGCCATCGGGATCAACAATCACAAAACTAGCGGGGCCACTCGAGCTTTCGTCCGCTTCTGAAAGCATGTTTATACCACGATTCTTGAGCTGGCGCTGCAACTCGCGCACGTCCGTAAATTGTTTAAGCGGCTGCGCCTCACTATTCCATCCCGGGTTGAAGGTAAGAATGTTCTTATCAAACATGCCTTGAAACAGCCCGATTGCGTGGGCGCCGTTTTTCATGATTAGCCAGTTTTGGGATTGATCACCAGCGAAAACGGCAAAACCCAGCTTTTCGTAAAAGAGCTTCGACGCTGCAATGTCTTTTACAGCCAAGCTAACCGAGAAAGTTCCCAGTTCCATAGTTTCCTCCTGCGTGGTGTTCCTGCCGCCCAAAATTGCAATGAACGAGCATGGAAAATTACTTTATTCGAGCGACAGATAGAGCGCATTGAACAAAAACTTGTAGCTCGCGCGGAACTGCGCGCGAAATTGCGGTCGAAAGCCGTACAAAATTATTCTCCCGCCTCCCATGGGTGATTCGACAAGCGCGGCACGGTCCGCCAAAAAACTTTCCCCTGCCAACCAACCTGAGAGCAAGATTCCTCCCGGAGGATATGCTAAAATCGCGCGGCCTTCTTGCACGCGAAACGCAGGGCTGTCCGCAAAGAAGATCGCCTCTTCCCTTTGTGCGCCGTATGCCAGCGGATGCGAAGGTTGCGCGATCACACGCAGCACCGAACCTGGTGCGCTGAAATTCGCACGATCAACAGTTGAAGTGACATCTTCAACGCGCAGCCAAAATTTTTTAATGAAGAACTCCGTCGCCGCGCTCAATGCGACGATCGTCCCGCCTTCTTCCACAAAATGGCGCAGACTGCGCACGCCCATTTCGCCGAGGCCGCCGGCATAATCCGCCGGCGCTTCATCTTTGTCAAAGCCGCTTTCGAGTTCAGCGCTATTTTGGTCGGGGAAGATAATCACGTCATAAGACTTTCGCAAGCTTTCTGCTCGAACCTCGCTATTGGTGACCGAATGATACTCGAAGCCATAGTCTTCCAAAACGAAACGAGTCCAGCCCTCATCCATGTTT
>JABWAN010000909.1 GCA_013361015.1 Candidatus Zhuqueibacterota bacterium
CATTGCCCTGACGACGGCGAATAATGCGAAAGCCTTTTTCGTCATCCGATGAATCTTTCCAAGTCAACAAAATGTCCGTATTGGAAACCGCGGTCGCACACAGATCCTTGACTGGCACGCCGCCCGTGGCAAGGGCGGTTACAGCAAAAACATCGGCAGATGCGTTTTCACTATTTAAAGTCGTGTCACCGAAACTCGTTTCGCCAACAAAACTTCCGGTGAATAAACTTCTGCCGGAGCCAGCCAAAGCATGACGCACACCCGGCCGAACGCCGCTCGCGCCGCCGCGCCGGGCTGCGAGCACTTGTCCGAAGTCGTCATACTCGGCCACGAAAAAGTCTAGTTTATCGTCACACGCCAACTCGTGTTTATCGAATTTTGCCGTCCCGGAAAATTCGCCGCTCACATAAATTATTCCGTTTTGTCCCACCGTCACGCTTTCGCCCAAGTCTCTGGTTCTGCCGCCCGCACTTCTCGCCCATTGCAACGCGCCAGCAGAGTCATAGCGCGCGAGAAAAATATCTTCCTCGCCAACGCTCGTGAGCGTGAGTGTATCGCTATCAAAGTGAGCTGTAACGGAAAAGTCTCCGACGACGTAGAGATTGCGCCGTGCATCGCTCACCAAACTTTTGCCGCGATCATGCTGCACCCCGCCGAGGCGGCGCGCCCAGCGGAAATTGCCTTCGGCATCATATTGCGCAACGAAAGCGTCGCCCGCCCCCGCGCTTTTGAGCGTCGCCACATTCGGCTGTCCCATTCCGAAAATCGCGCTGTCTTGAAAGACGCCAGTTACAAAGCAATTGCCGAAGTGATCGACCGCAATGCCCAAAGCGGTGTCCGCGGCCGTACCTCCGGCCGATCTCACCCAAAGCAAGCGACCGTCGGCATCATATTTGGCCACGAAACAATCCGATTGGCCGGCGCTGTTGAGTATTACCGCATGCACATCTGCCTTGTTGAATTTCGCCTCTCCCTGAAAAAATCCGGTTACAAAACAATTGCCCGCGGAATCAAATGCCACGTCGGTTCCTTTATCAGACCCCGCACCGCCGGCAAGCACGCGCCAAAGTTGCTTGCCGTCTGTGTCGTAGCGTGCGACGAAAATATCATCATCACTTGACGGCGGGAGAGTCGTGCTGAGGAGGGCCGGCGTTCGCTCGCCTTGTGCGCTGCCAGCAATGCCGATCCTTCCGCTCGCATCCACGGCAATAGCATGGCCTGCATCGGCGTGCAAGCCGCCGGCGTTGACCGCCCATTGCATTTCACCGGTATTGCTATACTTGGCAACAAAAATATCCTCCGCACCGGCGCTTCTGAGCGTATCTGCACCGAACTGCGCCGAGCTCGAAAACACGCCGGTGATATAGGTGTTTTCCTGAATATCAACGACAATGTCTTTACCGGCATCATTGGCGAGGCCACCGGCCTGGCGGGTTCTGCTCTTCTCGTATTTTAATTTGGTATGCCGACCGTCACACGCCATCATGAAAAGCAGTAGCAAAAAAATAATCCTGACTTTCTTCATAATATCTCCACTCGTGATCCGAGCCTGGAACTGTAGAGCTTTTTCTATAAAAGGACACCGTTTGATACGGTCTTCTCACGATAATTCGTGAGAAGACGTCAAAAATTCGACGAAGTGCCAGCGCTGACGATGGAGTGCGTGTGACTAGTGGTGGTGGGACAATTTCAAGCTGTTCCGGTGAGAAAAGATGAAAGACCCGCCTGAAATTCCGATTTCTCATCTCCGCTGCGCTTAACCCGGGGAAGCTTCGAGCTTGCGTCTGCTCTTCCCTGCCCAAGAAATATTTTGAGATTTGAGCGATAGTTGCTATTTTTATCGCATGAAACACGACCGCCCCAACAACCCCGTCTCGCAGAGCGCATTGCTTACCACCAAGCTTTACATTCCTCGCGCGCTAGCCGAGTTCGTTCCACGCCCGCATTTGGCGCAGCGCTTGAACCAAGGACTGAGCTGCAAATTAACGCTCATCTCGGCGCCCGCCGGCTTTGGCAAGACGACGTTGCTCGGTGAATGGATTCCGCACAGCCCGCGCTGCATTACGTGGGTTTCGTTGGATCACGGCGATAATGATCCGATGCGTTTTTGGAGCTACTTCATTGCGGGCTTGCAAATGCTGCAAAGCAGCTTGGGCGAAAAAGCGCATGCGCTCATCACCGAAGCGCAACCGCCGCCGCTCGAGTTCGTGCTCACCACGTTGGTCAACGAAATTGCCGCTTTCCCCGACACCTTTGCTCTCGTGCTCGATGATTACCACGTCATCGCAGCGCCGCAGATCCACCAAAGCCTTGCCTTTATGCTCGAGCATCTGCCGCGCAACATGCATCTCATCATCGCCAGTCGCTCCGATCCGGCGCTGCCGTTGGCACGCTGGCGCGCCCGCCGCGAGATGACGGAATTGCGCGCGCACGATTTGCGTTTCACGCGCTCCGAATCTACTGCCTTTCTCAATGAGGTCATGAAAATCGGCCTCGCGGAAAATGATATTGCCGCTTTGGAGCATCGCACGGAAGGTTGGATTGCCGGTTTGCAATTGGCCGCGCTGTCGATGCAAGGCCGCAACGATGTTTCTGCTTTCATCAGAGCTTTCACCGGCGACGATCGTTACATTTTGGATTATCTCATCGAAGAAGTTTTCCGCCGCCAGCCGGAGCACATACAGAACTTTCTGCTGCAAACTTCGATTCTCGAGCGCTTGTGCGGTTCATTGTGCGATGCGGTTTTGCATGCCGAGGGCGGAGGGCATGGGGCGCAGGAGCCCGCAGTTTTCCATTCTCAATCTACTCTCCACGATTCACAATCCATGCTCGAGCATCTGGAGCGTGCCAATCTCTTCATCGTCCCGCTCGACGACAAGCGGCAATGGTACCGGTATCATCATCTCTTTGCCGATCTGCTGCGGTTCCGTTTGCAGCAGCAAAAGAGCGGGACGAGGCGAGAGCTGCACTTGCGCGCGAGCCTTTGGCACGAGCAAAACGGTTTGTTCTCCCAGGCGATT
>JABWAN010000910.1 GCA_013361015.1 Candidatus Zhuqueibacterota bacterium
TCAAGCGCAGCGGGGCCGCAACGCGGATTCTGCCATGGGGCGGATAAACCGCAAGGTGCAAATGCTTGATGTCCTTCCGCACCACCTCGACCTCGAATCCGTTCACGTTGATTTGGTGCATGTCAATACTCTTTCTGTTTCTTCACCAACTGAAAAATACGCTCGGCTTCTTCGTCATCTGAAACATGATTTTGAATTGCGGCTTTCACCGCGCGCTCTTTGAAAATGTTGCCACGCCATTCATCTTGCCGCGTCGCGAGGATGTCTTGATCGAGCGCCAAAGCGAGCGCGGCGTTTTTGCCCAAATTATCATAAAGCGAGCGCTTAGCCGCGGTGTCCAACGCCGGCGGATACGCGCCCTCTCCGCCCTTGTTCATGACTTGCTTGGCAAGCTCGATCACTTTTTGCAAATACTTCTCGTAACTCAAAGCCTGGTCGCGGCGCTCGCGAATCAAGCTGTCGAGCAATTCGGACATGCGGTCGTAAAACTTGGGGTTGAGGCCGTGCTCGTCGATAATCACGCGCCGCAGGTTGTTCTCAATCGTTTCCGCGGTCGCCTCGCGACTCCGGGCAATGCGCTCCGGGAGTAATTGCTGCAATGCCTCTGCGCCGCGCTCGACAATAAGCTGCACGAGCGGCACTTCATCGAACGCGGAAATCTTCCGGCTCTCGCTCGCGCGCACGTAGCTGTCGATCAAATGCCGCATGGCCGGTTCGTACAGTTTCAAATCAATATAGTCGCCGCTCGCCAGCCGCACCTCGTTGCGCACGCTTTCAAAGTGCTCGACTTCCTGCTTGATCTTTTCGGTGTCTTCGGCAGAATAACCGGCCTCGGGCATTTCATTGGCAAGATTCGCATAGGCGCGCAACAGCGCCGCGGTCAATTTGTAAAGCGCAATGCGTTTCGGCTCGTTCGCTTTGAGTTGACCTTTGTCGGTGGTATCGCTGCCGCAGAAATAGTGCAGAAACGCGGGCGTATCCTGCGGCGGCGCAACCGCTTCGCACAAAGCTTTGATCGCTTCGCGCGCTTCCTCCAAGCGTTCCCGCGCTTTTTCCACGCGATTGCTCAACAAGCCCGTCACGTCTTCTTTGTCAAAGTCCTCAAACGCGCCCGAAGTATAGTCGTGCAGCGAGCGTTCGAGACTTTTAAACAAATCTTTGTAGTCGATCACATAGCCATACTCTTTGTCTTCATCATCGAGGCGGTTGACGCGGCAAATGGCCTGAAACAGGGCATGATCGCGCATGTGCTTGTCGATGAAAAGATACGTCGCTGGAGGCGCATCGAAGCCGGTGAGCAGTTTATCCACGACAATGAGCAGTTTCATTTGCCCCGGCTCTTTGACAAATTTCTTTTTGACTTCCTCCTCGAATTTTTCCACGTCCTTGCCGTTCAGCATTTTGTTGTAAATCTCATACTGCCGCAGCTTTTCCGTGTAGCCCTCGCCGGTCTCTTCGCCTTTGATGCTTTGCGCCGAAGGCCGGTAGGAAGTGACAATGGCGCATTTGTCAAACCCGCTCGCTAAAAACATTTCGTAGAGCTTGCACGCCTGGTAAATGCTGGAAGAAACCAGCAGCGCGTTGCCGCGGCCGTCATTCAAGCGGTCGCGCGTTTCAAAATCCATCAAGATGTCGCTCACGATGATTTGCAAACGATCCTGCGAACTGAGCAGCTTTTTCATCGTGCCCCAGCGCTGTTTCAATTGCGCGCGCGCCACGTCGTTCAAGCCGCGCGTTTTCAATTCAAACCAAAGATCGATCTTCTCCTGCGCCACCGTGTATTGGTCGATGTCGCGCGCTTCATAGCGCAAGTCCAAAACCACGCCGTCTTTCACGGCCTCGTCGTATTTGTAGGTGTGAATATAGCTGCCGAAAACTTCGATGCTCTTCTTCTTGTCGGCTTTGAGCAGCGGCGTGCCGGTGAAGCCGAGGAACATGGCATTGGGCAATATCGCTTTCATGGCTTGATGCAATTCGCCGGACTGCGTGCGGTGGCATTCATCCACAAAAACGAAAATGTCGCCTTTGGCTTTGAAATTCGAAGGCAGGCTGCGCCGCAATTCGGCCAGATAATCCTCCACTTCGCCTGCTTCTTTGCCCGCAAATTTGTGAATGAGCGAGCACAACAGCCACGGCCGCACCGCGTTGAGTTGCCGCACCAAGTCCGGGCCGTTTTTGGTGCGGTAAATCTCTTCCCTCACGCCCTTGAAAACTTTTTCGATCTGCTCGTCTAGCTCGATGCGATCCGTGATAATGAGCACGCGCGAGTTCTTGACGTTTTCACGAATCCACTTCGCGAGCCACACCATTGTGAGACTCTTGCCGCTGCCTTGCGTATGCCAAATGATGCCGCCTTCGCGCTTATGAATGCGTTCTTGCGCGGCTTGCACGCCAAAGTATTGATTCGGGCGGCAAAGTTTTTTGGTGCCGGCATCGAAGGCAATGAAATCGTGAATCAATTCGAGAAAGCGTTCTTTCGCGCACAGTTGCATGAGGGCACGGTCGAGCGGGTTTGCGATCTCGCTCGGCTCTTTCCAGGTGAGATAATATTTTTCTTTGGTCTCAATCGTGCCGTAGCGCAAGCCTTCGCTATCGCTGCCCGCCATGACGAATTGCACGGTTGTGAAGAAATGCTCGATGAAATGCTTTTGCTGATTATCCAAATTCTGGCGAATGCCCTCGCTCACCGTAACCGTGGAGCGTTTGAGTTCCAACACGCCCAGCGCGATGCCGTTCACATAGAGCACAAGGTCCGGCCGTTTCGTGTTTTGGCCGCGAATCGTCACCTCTTCGGCGACCGCGAAATGATTCTTGTGCGGGTGCTTCCAGTCGATCAACGCCACGGTCACGTGCTTTTCGCCCGCTTCTTTTTTGACTTGAATGCCGTAACGCAGCATGCCGTAAACGTCTTTGTTGATCTCGTACAAGCTGCGGCTTTGATCGCCGGCAACCTTGTTCAGCTCGTGCAGCACTTTGGGAATCAACGCCTCATCGACCTTGCGCTGCTTGAGAAACGCGCG
>JABWAN010000911.1 GCA_013361015.1 Candidatus Zhuqueibacterota bacterium
CTCTTGTTGCTTTCCGGGTTGGGATACCTGTGGTATCGCAGCTCGGCGCAAGAGTTGGCGCGGGTAAAAGCGCAAAACCAACAGCTCACCCAACAGTTGCGCGGAGCTTTGGAAGTGGCAGAGACGTTGATTTACGTCACCGCGGAACGTGATTCCTTGCAGCGACGCTGGCGCAACGCACCGAAGAAATTATTGAATGCTGAAGAGCCGGCGTTCTCGTTGTCATACATTAACTGGCTCATCAATCAGCACCAGCTCGATCTCGATTTCGATTTTTATCTCAACGAGAAAAAGGCGTTCAAGGAATATACGGCATTCTCCTATACGCTCAACGGCGAGGGCGATTATCGCAACATTTGCGCGCTGGTGTGGTACATGACGCGCAGCCCGTTGCTCTATCAAATCAAGAGCGTAACGTATCGCCGCAGCGAAAGCGATCCCAAGCTGCTCAACTTCGTGATTCAGTTCGAAGGCTATTCCATGAGCAAGGATTGGGAAGTGAACAGCGAATTGGTGATGAATTCTCCGCCGCTAGATTGGTATACAGAATTTGAATATGATGCCTTCGCGAGCATGTCGCCGTTTGTCGCCGAAACTAAAGCGGTCGTCACCAAATCCGAGACGGAGGTTGCGAAACCTGCCAAGCCCATTGAACAGCCGGACTTGTTCGATATTGAAGGTGCGAGCTTGATCGCGATTGCGAGCGACAAGGCTTACCTGCGGGCGCGGAACGGCAAGGTGGTGGCCATGCAGACCGGCTATCAAGTCAAGAACGGGCGCTTGATCCGCGTGGATGCGAGAGCCAATCAAGTTGAATTCACGGTCCAAACCAGCAGCGGCAGTTCGAGGATCGTGACCATGAATATAGAATACAATTAAAGAGCCAATTCCATAGCGCGCTGGTTGTCATTCCGGATTCCGAGCACGGCGCATCGCAGCGAGACGCTGCGGTGGAGAGGCCTTGCCGTCATTTTCGCAGCGGGACTCCTCCAATGACCATATCAGCGCTTGGGATAAGTAATCAGCAAAGTGGGCTGCCAATCGCCCCTTGGAACTTTCCGAGCAGAACTTTGCCGGGCTTTGGTTGCGGCATACGCCGTGTTATGATTAACCAGCGGACGGGCATGACAAAGAGGATCTTCATCATCGTTTTGCTAGGGCTGTGCGCCGGAATGGCGCGGGCGCATTTTCACCGCGCGCTCTTGAATGCGAAAACCGGTGCGACCGAGGATGACGACGACTTCAGGCTCGGGATAATCGGTCGGATAATAGCGGCTCAAGAACTCGATCGCGCGGCGATTATATGCGCGAAAGCCTGAAGTGTTGTCCGTCACACGCTGGCCGATCAACAAAGAATTCACGGAGGTAAAAACGATCATGCCGAGTCGCCGCGCGAACGGCGTGCGATATTGGCGCTCACCGATATAGCGCGAGCCGATGCACAAATCCGCTTCGTTGCGCGCAAGCACGTCGAGCAGAATCGGCAACTCGCTCGGAATGTGCTGGCCGTCGCCGTCGATTTGAATCGCGACCTCATAGCCGTTGTCGCGCGCGAATTTGAAACCGGTCTGCACCGCGCCGCCGATGCCGAGATTGATGGGCAAACGCACCACGCGCGCGCCATGCGCCTGCGCAACTTCGGTCGTGCGATCGAACGAGCCGTCATCAATCACGAGAATATCGAGCGGCAAGCCCGTGCCTTTGATCTCATCGAGCACGCTGCCGATATTCTCCGCTTCGTTGTAAGCGGGAATGATGACGAGGATTTTGGGTTGAGGGTTCAAATGCACTTCCAAAGCCTGTATTTGTCATTCAGAAGGAATCTTTTTTAGCATGAGTAGATTCTCCAGTGCTTAAAAAGATTCCTCCTGAATGACAGCGTTA
Source organism: Candidatus Zhuqueibacterota bacterium (assembly GCA_013361015.1). Classification (GTDB taxonomy): domain Bacteria; phylum Zhuqueibacterota; class Zhuqueibacteria; order Zhuqueibacterales; family Zhuqueibacteraceae; genus JABWAN01. The sequence continues at coordinate 1,885 of JABWAN010000911.1, forward strand.
TTGTAAATGAGCAATCATATGAGAAGCCGATTTCATCGCAGCGCGGGCATTGCTACGTTTGCAAATTCACGCTCGCCATTCACGAGGCGATAGAACAAGCGCTCGTACTGCTCGGTGATGCGATCCCACGTGTAATTCGCTTTGATGCGTTCCACGGCGAGCGTGCGATAGCGCTCCACGGTTGCGGGTTGATCGAGCAAGAGCTGCATCTTCGTGCGCAAGTCATCGGGCTGCTGCGTGGTGAAATACAAGCCGGCCTCGCTCAACACTTCGCGATGTTCGGGCACGTCGTTCGCCAAAACGCAATTGCCGTGGCCCATGGATTCGATCAATGCGGGATGCGTGCCGCCCACTTCCGTGGCTTGAATGTAGAAATAGGCGTGCGATTGAAATTCGCGATAGCCTGAGCCGAAAACATAGCCGGTAAAAATGATGCGCGGGTCCTTCGTGCTCTTGAGTTGCTGAATGTATTCTGCGTTGTACGGCGCATCGCCGACGATGACAAGCGGCAAATCGCTCTTCACTTTTTCATATGCCTGCACCACGAGGTGCGCGTTGTTCTCCGGTTCCAAACGACTGACGTAGAGCACGTATTTGCACGGCTCGAGCTTGAAACGGTCGAGCACTTCGTGCGTGTGTACGCGCTCAATCGGCGCGCCATAGGGAATGAAGGTCGAACGCTTCTTGTATTTCTCCAAGTAGTATTTTTCAATGTCGCGCGCGTCGGTGACGACCTCGTTGGGTGTGTAGATCGCGATGCGCTCCGACATTTTATAAAATGCTTTGCCGAGCGCGTTCCATTTGGCGCGTTTCCATTCGAGGCCGTCTACATTCAGCGCAACTTTCTGCCCGGCCAGTCGCGGGATCCACGCGAACGAGCTGTTGGCGCTATTGCAGACCAACACCGCGTCGTATGGCTCTTTTAGCGCATGCACGGCGCAGAGAAACGTGTGCGCGACCGTGTCGAAGTATTTGTGCGAGATCGTGGGCAGAATGACGAGGCGCACGCCTTTGTAATACTGGCCGTTGTGTTTGATGTTATTCGAGCGGCCATACACGGTCACTTCATGGCCGCGTTCAACCAAACGCGGCGCGAGTTCTTCGGCAAAAGTTTCGAAGCCGCCGTAGTTCGCG
>JABWAN010000912.1 GCA_013361015.1 Candidatus Zhuqueibacterota bacterium
CGCGGACGTGGCGCGCACGCTTTTGGGGAAGCTGCACGTTATGCGCGCCGACGTTGCGTGGATGCAGAAGGAAATGCCGAGCAAAGAATTCGGCGACGGGCAAGTGATCAACGCGGATTTTTTCAGCGCAAACGACAGCCTGGAAGCAGAGTCGGTGGATTTGATGATGACCTCTCCGCCATACATGAATAACTATCATTACGTGCGCAATACGCGCCCGCAACTGTACTGGCTGAATTTCATCTCCTCGCCGAGCGAGCAGAAACATCTCGAGCTGAACAATTTCGGCAAATACTGGCAAAACGTGCGCGACGTCGAAGCCGTGCCGTTGCTCTTCTCGCATCCGGCTTTAGAAAAAATCTTATTGCAGCTTCAAGAGACACGCGTGGAAAAAGGCGCGTATGGCGGTCCCGGCTGGGCCAACTACGTCGCGACTTATTTCAATGATTGCTTCCGCTTCGTCACCGCGCTCAAGCGTGTTCTCGCCCCGCAAGGCGCCGCGGTGGTCATCATCGGAAACTCCATCATTCAAGGCATCGACATTCGCACCGAACAGATTCTCGGCGAGATCGGCGATGGGCAGCAGCTTCCATTAGAAGGCGTTTACTGCATTCGTGAAAAACGCGTCGGCGCGAGCATCACGCAATCCTCCGTAAGGCAAGGAGAACGAAGCAAAGCAACGTTGTCGGAGTTTGCGGTCGTCTTTCGGCGCAGATGAAATCACAACATGGCAGAACAACCCTACAATCCTTTGGACAAGCGGCGCTTGGGCGAGAGCGTCGCGCTAGCTTTGCTCAAACGCCCGGTCGTCGAACTCCCTCCGGCTCCTTTCTCCGGCGCGGGAGTTTATGCTTTATATTATCTCGGCGACTTTCCCGCTTACGCAAAGACTGTCGCGCAGAACGCAAACGAACAATGGGCCGCGCCGATTTACGTCGGCAAAGCCGTGCCGCCCGGCGCGAGAAAAGGCGGTTATGGTTTAGATGAAACCCCAAGCGACGTGCTCTATCGCCGATTAAAGGAACATGCCGACTCCATTCAACAAGCGACGAATTTGAAGCTGGAAGATTTTCGCTGCCGCTTTCTCGTAGTCGATGACATTTGGATACCGCTGGGCGAAGCGCTGCTCATCACCATGTATGCGCCGTTATGGAATCGGCTACTTGATGGCTATGGCAACCATGATCCCGGTTCCAGTCGCTACAATCAGCAACGCTCGCCCTGGGATGTGGTTCATCCCGGCCGTGCTTGGGCAGAGAAACTGAAGCCGAATGCGCGATCTTCGGACGAGTTTATTGCAGACCTCGAAGCGTTTTTATGAAAACCAAAAGCAGAGTAGAGCGATTCACACAATTGAATAACAATCACTCTTCATTTCTCACCAAACAGAAAGGTCACGCGCTATGATGCGGAGCAAAGGCTTGAGGTTCATAGTAGGAGTTCTTGGTGCATTGCTACTCGCAGGTGCGCTTTCGGCCACGGCGCAAACTGCCGCGGTTCCGGATATACTTCCGCTGGCCGGCAAACAAATCTACGCCCTCAAAAAATGCGGCGATTGCCACGACAAAGGCGCGAAAGAGTTCACGCCCATCAAAGCCGCGCCGGACTCGGCAAAATTGTCGGCGCACCTCGAAGCACTGAAATCTGTGAATGTGTTGCGGCAAGACTCCTCGCCACGCCGGCAAAAGAAGACAATGGCGGAAGAAGTGGTGGCGATGACCGCATACTTGAAGAGCCGGGAAAAAACCGATGCCGCCGCGGCCAATATGGTCACCGCCGGATTTGTGATGGTGCGTGAAAGCTGCCGCAATTGTCACCTCATCAATGGCGTGGGCAAGGGCGATATGGCTCCCGAACTCAAAGGCGTGGGCGCGAAGCACGACAAGAAATGGCTCGTCGAGCACTTCGTTGATCCGCAAGCGTTCGTGAAAGATTCCATGATGCCCAAATTCGGCGCGCTCCCGAAAGCGGAGTTGGAAGCCATGGCGGATTATCTCGCGGCGCTGAAGTAAGAGTATACTCGTCTCAAGCCTTGCAATGATTGGAGATTCTTGCAAGGCTTGGTTCCTCCAAATCGCTCATTGCCAAGGATGACAAGCATAGGCCATTCCCAACAGCAAGCTGCTCTCGCCAACTTTGATTCCATCGCAGCCCATTACGATCACCTCGAAGCAGCCAATCCCATCATGCAATGGATGCGGCAGCGCGTGCACCGTGCTGCGCTTGCGACTTTTCACCCGCACGCCCGGATTCTTGAAATCGGTTGCGGCACGGGCACGGACGCGCTCTTCTTTGCCCGGCGAGGACATCACCTCGTGGCGACGGAGCCTTCTGCCGAAATGCTCGCAACCGCTCGCGAAAAAATCTCACGCGGCGGCTGCGCGTTACATGTAGATTTCATACAGATCGATGCAGAGCAATTGCATAGCTTGCTCGAGAGCTATGGAAAGAACAGCTTCGACGCCCTCTTATCAAATTTCGGCGCGTTAAATTGCGTTGCCGATTTGCGCCGATTTGCCGAAGCCAGCGCGCAATTGCTTCGTCCCGGCGGCAAAATGCTGCTCAACATTATGCCGCCGGTTTGTCCGTGGGAGATTGCATATTTTCTTTTGCGTCTCAATGCGCAGGAGGCCTTTCGTCGTTGGCGTGGCCGGACGGCAAAGGGAGGAATCGCGGTGCGTCTCGGAGAGTGTTACGTGCAGACGTATTATCACTCCTGTGCAAGCTTGAAAGAGATTTTTTCGGAAAGATTTGAAGCCTTGTCGCAATTCGGTTTGGGCGTGCTTGTGCCGCCACCGTATTTAGCGCAGCATCAGAGAATTTTTAAAAGCCTTTGTTGGTGGGATGAAAAGACCAGCGACTGGCCGCTCCTGCGCAACGCCGGCGATCATGTAGTGATGATATTTCGAAGAAAATAAACAGACAGCCTTCGTGAAAAAAGCCCGACAAAAAATTCTCCTCTACAATCCCCAAGCGGTGTTTTACACCATGCCGCTCGGTTTGCTCGCCATTGC
>JABWAN010000913.1 GCA_013361015.1 Candidatus Zhuqueibacterota bacterium
GCGCCTGAAGGCGCCGCGACGAACTTGGTTTCCCTTCGCGCTATTGCATCCAACTCATCTCGCACAACTTCATCGAACGGATTTTAAATAGCGATGTATTCTTTCATCTATTCCCGCATTCACAGAAGCGCGCTCGCCGCCGCGCGAGGAGGGGCTGCCGTGTTGGCAAGAGGTTTTAAGCATTATGCGGTGTTCTTCGTCATTTGGTTGGGCTCTTCCTTGTTCTCCGCCTTTGCCAACGCCGGCGTGCTCACTGATATCACCGTGCAAGCCTCTTCCGATACCGCCGGTGCTTTGGCGAATTATACGGTTTCCTTTACCACGAGCGCCGCGAATACTCTGCCTTCCGACGGCAAAATCAAGCTGACGTTTCCTTCCGGTTTTGATCTTTCGCTCGTCGCTGTTGCCAGCGGTGCATTGAATTTGGATGGCGCGTTGACGCCGTCCATGCCCTCTGATTCAGTGTTGATACTGACGCGCGACAAATCCGGGAAGGCTGTGCCCGTCAGCACGCCGACCGGAGTGATTTTTTCCATTGTCAGAAATCGCACGACGGCTGGCACCAACCTCAAGATTAAAGTTGAAACGCAAGATTTTATCGGCACGCCAATAGATGCCGGCCTCTCTTCTGCTTTTAGTATCGTTCCGGGGCCATTGCATCATTTTACTGTCACCGGTGATGCGGGACAGAACATCGCAGCACAAATAGCAGGCAAAAATTTTATTATTCAAATAAGGGCGAAGGACGCTTTCGATAACGTCGTCACGAGCTTTGTCAGCGCCGTAACTCTGGATGACAGCACACATACGATTTCGCCGAAAAACGTTCCGGACACGCCGATCAATGGCGTCGTGAGCGCAAACGTTCAGATCACCAAGGCGCAAAGCAATACGCGCATCATTGCCGCAGGTAGCGGCCGCACCGGTTCCTCCAACAGCTTTACCGTCACGCACAATAATCTCGCGAAGTTTGGCTTCTCCCCGATTGGTAACCAAGTTGCGGGTATCCCCTTCGCGGTGACATTCACAGCGCAAGATGACAAAGGCAACACGGTAACGAGCTACAATGGCACGGTGAAAATCGAAGCCACGGAGGGCAACGTTCTGCCGGCGAATAGCCAAACGTTTGTCAATGGTGTCGTCACGGAATCTGTGCGATTTACGACGATTGGCAACAAAGAGCTTTTGCGCAGTTTAAAGGTGACCGATAACGCCTCCTCGATAACCAGCTCCTCGCTGCCGCAGTTTGCGGTGAGTCCTGGTGAGCCTAGTGGCGAAGTCAAACTTGTGGCGAATCCGAATGTGTTGCCGGCGGATGGCGTATCGAAGACGACGATTAAAACTCCGAACGGCGCCAACAATGCCATAAAGGATTCCGAGGGCAATTCCGTCGGCAATGGTAGGCTGTTCACGGTTGTAGTGAGCGATGCGAGCGTGGGAAAGATCGCCACGGCCGATGCAGACCCGACAACGCCCGGTTTGCAAGTTGCGACGACCGCGACCAGCCAACTCAATTTTGATTTTCAAGCCGGGCAAAAAGGCGGCGTGGCCACGATCGTGGTGACGGGTGGCGCGAACGGTTCGGCCACCGGACAAGTCACGATCAGTGTCAATGAGTTGCGTATACTCAGCGTACAGGCAGAGCGCGACACAGTCTCTGCGCGCGATAAAAACGGACCATCGGAAGACCAAGATAGTGTACGCGTGAATATGGTTGTGCAGAACGCCGGACAAAATCCCATTGCGCTCACGAAAGCGGATTTGCGCTTCAAAGATGCCAACGGCCAAGCCGTGCTTGATCATTTCTTCGTGAAGCTCGAATCGCCGCCGTTGCCGGCACTCGTTCCCGGAAATTTTCAAACCTTAAACGTATCTTTTTCGGTTTTGATTGATGAAGATGCAAGCGGCGCTTACACCATTGACGGTCTCGCAGAAGCAGAGAACGGCACGATTTCCGACACCACTGCGAATATCACGGAGCAGTGGTTCGTACAAAGCCCGCCCAAGATCACTTATCTCCCGGGTTCGCTCGCGCCCAAAACCGCAAGCTTGGGAAGCTCTTATCAATTCTACGTGCGCGTGCGCAATAGCGGCCAAGCGCGCTTGGTTTTAGATACGGATAAGACGCTCTTGCGCGTGCTCGGCGAGGGCGGCAATACTTTGCTCGCCAAACTCGATGCCAACGGCGTTCTGCGCGTTGCGCCGGGCGACACCACGTTGAAGTTTCAAGGCCTTTTCATCCCCACGAATTTTCCCATTGGCCGTTGTGCGGCGGCGATCGACATCGTGGGAACGCACAATGCGGTGCCCTATAGCTTGTCGAACATTCTCTTGCCGGATTCCGTGACCGTGAAACAAGCGGCGGAGCTGGAGATCGTCAATATCATCCCGAGCCAATCTACTGTGACACAGAATATGGGTAAAGACTGGACGATCACGGTGAAGGTGCGCAACAACACCGGCTCGGCCATGATGCTCGATGACGTAAATTTGGAGATTTTAGCGGGCGGGAAGGTTGATGCAACGTACCAAATTGAGGCTCCAAAGGCCTTTCTACATGACGGCGGCTCGGTGAATTTGGAGCCGGATAGCACCGGCTCGTTGCTCTTCAAAATTCTCACGACCGGAAGCACGAAGGGCCCGGCAGCAGTGGCTGCTTACGTGAGCACGACCATTTTCGGCGAGCTTTATGAAGCACAATCCATCGGCACGCAAGGAAGTTTTCTGGTGCAATCTCCTGCAGCTCTGAGGATTGCGTTGCTGCCTTCGCAACCGCGCGTGACGCAATCTCAAACCACGGATTGGCTGGTCGCCATGCGCGTGACCAACACCGGCGAAAGCGATGTGAACGTGCAATTCGGCAGTGCTGCAACGAATTTGTTGTTGGGAAGCAATGCCGGATACAACATTGACAAGTCGACAAGCTTAGACGGCAATCCTCCCAATACGATTAGAGGATTGACGACGCGCGATCTCGTTTTCACCGTCGACACGAGCGGCGCC
>JABWAN010000914.1 GCA_013361015.1 Candidatus Zhuqueibacterota bacterium
GATCACTGCAAAGGTGCAAAACGGCACGCGTAGCTATCACGACTTTTGCGTGCTCGTGCGCGCGAATCATGCGGCCGATCCTTTTCTGCGGTCTTTCGAAGCCGCGCGCCTTCCCTATCGCTTTTCCGGTAATCGCGGTTTGTTCCAGCGGGAAGAAATTCGCTTGTTGCTCGCGTTCATGCGCAGCCTGGCCAATCCTTACGACGATCAAAGTTTCTATCAACTTGCGCAATCCGAAATCTACCGCGTGCCCATGGCGGATTTGCAGCGCTGTTTGGTGGTGAATCTCGCTTCGCATCGCGCGCTCTTGCACATCTTCAAAAATCCCGAGGCGTTCGAATGGGAAGAGCCGCTCTCACCCGAAGGCCGCGCCACGCTCGTCAAGCTCGTTGCAGATCACGAAAAGTATCTCGAGCTTTCACGCAATACTCCAACGTATGCGTTGCTCTATGCTTTTCTGAAAGAATCGGGCTATCTCGCTCAACTTACCAGCGACGACTCTCTCGATGGCGATCAAAAAATTCGTAATCTCGCGAAGTTCTTCACCACCGTCCGTAGTTATGCGCACTTCACCGAGCACGGCGATCTCGCTTTTTTCGTGCGCCATTTGGATTTGCTCCGCGACTATGGCGATGATCCCGGCACGGCCGACGCCGATCTGGACGCCGACGCCGTGCAAGTGATGACCATTCACAAAGCGAAGGGCTTGGAATTTCCCATCGTGTTCGTGGTCGGATTGGTCGAACAGCAATTTCCGACACGCAGCCGCACCACTACCATTACTTTGCCGGAAGCGCTCATTAAAGACAAACTGCCCGAAGGCGATTTTCATCTGCAAGAAGAGCGGCGGCTGTTTTATGTCGCAATGACACGCGCACAAGAAGAACTCTATCTCACCAGCTCGCACGACTATGGCGGCGCGCGGCGCAAACACGTTAGCCGTTTCGTTTATGAAGCGCTGGAGCACGCGCACCCCGACGAAGACTATGCGAAGACTTCGCCATTGGTCACGCTGGCGCGCTTTGACTCAGGTGCAACCACGAGTGACGAGAGTCGCGCCGCGATGCCGGAGGAGCAAACGCTCACGCTCAATCCGCACAAGATCGACGACTATCTTTCTTGCCCCTTGAAATACAAATTCGTGCACGTGCTACACGTGCCCTTTCCGCCGCAGCATACGATCATCTACGGCCAAGCTATACATGCCGCCATTAAAGAATATCACCAGCGCAAGCGCAAACATGTGCCGGTGGCCAGCGAAGATTTGCTGCGCACTTTTCGCTCCAATTGGCGCAGCCTCGGCTTTCTCTCGCGCGAACACGAAGAACAGCGTTTGGCGCGTGGCGAAGAAGCTTTGAAAAGATTTTTTGAGGAACAAGAGCGCGAGAACCTGGTGCCCACTTATGTCGAAGAGCCGTTCCACGTGGCCCTCGACAATGTCGTGATTACGGGACGTTGGGATCGCGTGGATGAATTGGCGGATGGGCGTGTTTTCATCACCGATTATAAATCTTCGGAAATTGAAGATGAAGAGAAAGCCGAGAAACGTGCGCGCGAGCATCGCCAGCTCCGCCTTTATGCGTGGGCCTATGAAGAACGTTTTGGCCGGCCGGTCACGGGTTGGCGCTTGCACTTTGTCGAATCGGGGCTGGTGGGCGAGACTTTGCGCAAAGAACGTTTTCTAGAAAAAATTCGCGACGAGGTTCGCGAGGTCGCGCGCGGCATTCGCCAGCATGATTTTCAACCCACACCCGGCCCCGGGGTGTGCCCGTTTTGCCCATATCAAGAAATTTGTCCGGCGGTGAAACTGTAAAGCTGGTTACTGATTGCTTGATTCTGGATACTTCACCATATGAATCCCGAGCCGCGAGCGACCAGCAACGAGCCACATGCAAGCAGGAGCCTTCTTGCCCTTTTCCATTCTACATTTTTCTGATCTCCACCTCGAAGCGGCATTCGCGACGAGCAGACTGCCTGCGAAATTGGCGCGGCGTTGCCGCGAACAATTGCGCCAAACGCTGCGGCGCATCATGGAAATCGCCAACTATCGCAAAGCTGATGCGGTGACTATTGCTGGCGATTTGTTCGAGCGCGAGCACTTGACGCCGGACACGGCCGCTTTTCTGGCGCAAGAATTTGCCGCGCTCGCACCCACTCCGGTGTTCATCGCGCCCGGCAATCACGACGCGGCGGACGCGGCCTCGCTCTATCAACGCGGACACTGGCCGGAGAACGTCAACATCGCCATCAAGCCCGGGCTTACGGAATGGCGCCTTTCCAAAGAGTATTCGCTTTGGATGGCGGCGCACCTTGGGCCGAGCGAACGGCAGAATTTTTTGAACAACTTTCAGTTGCCGGAAACAGCCGCACGGCCGTTTCCGATTCTGCTCTTGCACGCGAGTGCAGTCCCCAATCATTTCGACGACAGCCGTGCGCACGCGCCGCTCACACTCGAAGAAATCCGTAAGGCCGGTTTCACGCTTGCGCTGTTGGGGCATTATCATACCGCGCGCGTTATGCGTCATGACAACGTCATTGCAGTTTATCCCGGCAGCCCGGAACCTTTGGGCTTCAATGAGAACGCCAAGCATGGCGTGGCATGGATCGAACTAAACCCCGGCCAGGTACCGAAGATTGAATTGTTGCCGCTTGCCGCATTGCACTTTGATTCATTTGAAATCAACGTCGAAGGCTGCGCGCAGCGCGAGCAGTTGCTCGACAAGATCACGGCACAAGCCCGCGCGCAGGATTTGAGCACGCACTTCGTGCGCATCAAATTGACCGGACAAGCGGCCGCCACTTTGCATTTGGATCTCGATCTCCTGGCCGAGCGCGTGGAAAAAAACTTTGGTTATGTGAGTTTCGAGAATCACACGCGCCCGGCATTTGACTTGACCAGACTCGCGGAGGAGTCGACGGTGCGCGGAGAGTTCGTGCGCAATATGCTCGCGGCGTTGGAGCGCGAAACCGAGAAGCAATCTCTTTACAGCGAAGCCCTGCAAT
>JABWAN010000915.1 GCA_013361015.1 Candidatus Zhuqueibacterota bacterium
ATATTCTCATGGGAGAGCAGAAACTCGCCGACGGTTGGATCGAGTGTGAAGCCGTGCACGCCCTGGCCCGCGGTGTAAACCAAAATTGTGGAGGAGCCGTAAAGCACATAACCCGCGCCGACCTGTTTGTCGCCCATCTGCAATGCGTCAGCCAACTCGCCGCGCTCGCCCGCGCTCACTTTGCGGTGAATGGAGAAGATCGTGCCGATGCTCACGTTGGCGTCGATGTTCGAAGAGCCATCCAGGGGATCGTAGAGCAAAACATAATGTCCGCATTGAAACTCGTCGGGAATCGCAATCAAATCGTCGCGCTCTTCGCTGGCCAGACAACACAATCTGCCGGTGTGATCCATCGCGCGGAAGATGACATCGTCCGCATACTCATCCAGCTTGCGCACCATTTCACCCTGCACGTTTTCGGAGCCGGTGAAGCCGAGAATATCCGCCAAGCCCGCGCGCCGCACTTCGCGCGAAATGACCTTCGCAGCAAAGGCCACATCGTAGAGCAAAGCCGAAAACTCGCCGGTGGCTTTCGGAAAATGCTTTTGTTGCTCTATAATGTGCCGCTCGATGGTCATCAGCTTTTTGGGCATGGCGTTCTCCTGGTTTGAGAAAATTTTGATTTGCGCTGTTAAACTCGAAGGATTTGTGCTGCGCTGAGTGCGGGCAATTTAAACCGGCGCGAGAAAAAGTCAAGAGGGAAGTCCGAGGTTTCCAGGCCTCATTTGAAAACCAAAGCTAGGCCGCGGGATGATTGCTCGGCTTTAAGTCACCTCACTCGAAGAAATAAAGTACGGTAAACAAGCGAAGAAGAACCCTCGGTGAAGCAGCGACAAAACATAAGCAATCGACTTTTGCATTTGTCGAAAAGCGCGGGATTGCTATATTCGCGGCACTCGCACAAACCGTTTTTTCTCTTTCGATCAAGCGCAGCTCACTCCCATGGCAAAACCTCCTGCTAGCATTAAATCCTATCTCGGCGAAGAGGCTATTTTCTACATGCGCCATGAAATTCAGCATGCGGGCGGCAATGAAGTTTTCTTCGTCGGCAAAGTGAATTCCGAAGGTCTCGTGGAAAGCGTGCAAGTGGTGGCGCGCGGCAATAAAGCCATGGTGCCGGCGATCACCAACAATGTGCACACCGGCGATGCGGTCATTCACAATCATCCTTCCGGCGGATTGCAGCCTTCCAATGCCGACGCGTCGATTGCTTCGCAGCTTGGCAACGAGGCCGTGGCGTTTTATATCGTCAACAACTACGTCTCGGAAATCTATGTCGTCGTTGAGCCGCAGAAACAGAAACAGATCTTCAAGCTTTCGCCCGATAAACTCGCCGCATTCCTCGGAGCGGACGGACCGCTCGTGCGGAAGCTGGAGAATTACGAAGCGCGCGCGCCGCAACAAACCATGCTCAAACACGTGGCCGAGGCCTTCAATGAGAATAAAATTGCGGTGATCGAGGCCGGCACCGGCACGGGCAAAACGCTCGCATACTTGCTGCCCGCGATCGAGTGGAGCGTGCGCAATCGCGAACGCACAGTGATTGCGACCGGCACGATCAATCTGCAAGAGCAGCTCATCAACAAAGACATTCCGCTTTTGCAGGCGACACACGATCTCAACTTCCGTGCGGTGCTGGTGAAAGGTCGCACGAACTACGCATGCCGCCGCAAGTTGCTCGAAGTTTCCACGCAGCTCGACATGTTTTCCGAACCGAGCCAGCAAAACGAATTGCAAATGATTGTCGAATGGGCGAAGAAGACCACGGACGGCAGCAAATCGGATCTCGGCTTCATTCCGAACGAGGCGGTATGGGAGAAGATTCAATCGGAAAGCGACACCACGCTGCGCGCGAAATGCCCCTTCTACAACGAATGTTTCTTTTATAATGCGCGGCGACGCGCCGCAACGGCCGATATTCTCGTGGCCAACCATCATTTGCTTTTCGCCGATCTCGCAGTGCGCAGTGAAACCGGCGGCCACTCGGAGGTGGCAGTGCTGCCGAAGTACAGTCGCATTATTTTGGATGAAGCGCACGACATCGAAGACGTGGCTTCTTCATATTTTGGCGCGGCGACGAGCTATCACGCCTTCTTGCGTGTGTTGCAAAAGCTCTATCGCGTTAAAGATGGAAAAACCACCGGGCTGCTGCCGTTCACGATGAGTAAGCTGCAAAAGCAGGTGCATCGGATCACGGACTCGCTCTTCAACAAATTTCGCGATCGCATCGAAGGGCTGTGCGAGCCTTCGGTGCAAAATGTCGAGTATCATCTCAGTGCAGTAATGGAGCGTCTATTCGCGTGGGGCGCGAAGCAACGCAAAGTTGAGTACGCCGAGACTAAGATTCGCCTTAAGCCGGAGGTGACGCGTGACAGTTTTTTTCACGACATATTGCAAAAGCAGGCGAAGCCGTTTCTCAATGCACTGCAATCCTGCACGGAGGAATTGGCGAAGCTGAACCAACTCTTTGACAACGTCGAACACTTCATCGGCGACGAGGCGGTCTCGCTCGCAGTCGACCTCAACGCGCAGACGAATCGTCTGCTCGAAATGGGGGAAAAGTTCAAACAGGTGCTCTTTAACAATGATGAGAGGCTTGTGCGCTGGCTCGAATTGAAAGAGTCGCGTTGGGGCAATATCGTGCGCTTGTACAATGCGCCGTTGAACGTTTCCGCGTTGATGCAGAAGGCGGTGTTCAACGCGTTTCCGACCGTGGTCATGACCTCGGCGACGTTGGCGGTCGGCAAATCGTTTGAATTTTTGGAAGAGCGTTTGGGTCTGCACGTCGTTGATGAACAAAGACGCCTCGCCATCAAACTGGATTCGCCCTTCGATTATGCGCGCCAAGTTCTCGTTGCAATTCCCACGGATATTCCCGCGCCCACGGAGAGCGGCTATACCGCCGAATTGAAAAAACTTTTGTCGCGCACGCTGGATATTTCGCAAGGCCGCGCGTTCATTCTCTTCACCGCGTATGGCCTGCTCAATCAAGTTTAC
>JABWAN010000916.1 GCA_013361015.1 Candidatus Zhuqueibacterota bacterium
GAATATCATGTACATCGTGGTGAAAGAACGCACGCGTGAAATCGGCATCAAAATGGCGATTGGCGCGCGGCGGCGCTACATTCTGGCGCAATTCATTTTCGAAGCGCTGCTCATTGCGTTCATCGGCGGCGCGATCGGCATTTTAATTTCAGGCGCCATCATCGGCGGCGTGCGCCTCATTCCTTCCGATGATGGCCCGATGCAATTTCTCGGCAAGCCGATTCTCTCGCAGACCATCATGCTCTTGACCGCGGGCATTCTTTCGGTCATCGGCCTGCTCGCCGGCTTCTTCCCCGCGCGCAAAGCGGCGATGATCGATCCGGTGGAAGCGTTGCGGTATGAGTAGAAAAGAAAATCCCGTCTTGCTTTTCGAGATGTGCCAGCGTATTTTGGCGCGTCGTTAAAAGAATTTTGCAAGAGGAGATCAATGCCATGACTGAAAACGATTTCTACATTGACGAACGTGACCTGACGCTCGAAGAGGTTCAAGAAGCGCTGTCGCGCTATGAACGCAAATACGGGATGACCTCCAAAGAGTTTTCGGAGAAATGGAAAAGAGGCGAAACCTATTTCGTCTCTGAGTCGGTGGATTGGATTGGACTGCTTGAGGCTTATCGGGCGCTCAACGGCGTAAGTCATCAACAATCGCGAAACTGAATCATGCCGACGACTATTTACGCGGATTATAAAAGCACATTCGCGCGCTTTTAACGGAGTATTGAAGGCGCGGCATTCTTACGGGAGCGATCCCTGTGAGATTCTCTCCGTTGGAAGGCATTCCACAAGAACAAGGCGGAATTATTCGAGCACGCGATCCCGATTTGATTTTCCGTGATGGCGCAGGGCTGGCAATTTATGAAAAGACCGTTGTTGTTGACGATAAAATTGACCGATTGCTTTATTCCTACCACTACGAACGCCCCGGCGGCTATTTCTTTCGCTATGAGCGTGAAGAAACCACTGATCCCATCCGCAAACCCGAATATCACATGCACGCGGTTTTGAATCTGCCGCACTTCAACGCCCCGCCTGTTAATCTCGAAATCATGTTGCAGTTCATCGTTGCCAACTTTTACTCGCAAGATCTTTATTCTAGGCAGGTCGTAGGACAGGAAATTCATTTGAGTGTTTGATCGAATGTCTCACATCGACAGCGCCCCCTTCCGAAAATCCGTTTTGCCGAGGTGCGCGTTGATCAAAACCGGATGGCCTTCGGCGGCGAACTGGCGCGCTTGCGATAATGCTTCTCCGATTTGTCGCGCATCATTCAACAACAAACCTCTTCCGCCAAAACCTTCGGCCACGCGATGATAATCCGTGTGCGCCAGCACGGTTCCCACTTCATCTTGCAACATCTCCACTTGCTCGCGCGCGATTTGCGACCAACAGGCATCATTGCCCACCACTGCGATAATCGGAATTTGATGCCGCGCGAACGTATCGAACTCCGCCAAGCTATAACCCGCGGAGCCGTCGCCGTAAATCAGCCACACTTCTTTTTCAGGATGACAAAGCTTTGCGCCGAGCGCGAAGCCGGCGCCCACGCCGAGCGTGCCGAACACGCCGGGATCGAGCCACGAGAGCGGAGCACGCGGACTCATGATGTATGAAGCCGTCGCGACGAAATCGCCGCCGTCGGCAATGATCATGCTTTGCTCCGGCAGCGCGGCTTCAATCTCGCGGCAAAGTTGCACAGGGTTGAGCATGGCATTCGGCGCTGCGGCTTGTTGGATAATCTCCTGCTCGCGTTGTTCATCCCGGCCGCGCAAGTGCTCGCGCCAAGCTTGCCAACGCTCTGTCTTCGGAAAACTTTCTGCGAGGAAGCGCAAAAAAAATCCCGCGTCGCCGCGCACGCCGAGATTGGGCTTGCGATTTTTTTTGAGATCGCTCGCGCTGCGATTGGCGGAGATGAGATACGTGCTGCGGCGAATGTGTTGGCCATAATCCAAACGAAAGTCGCACGGCACACCCGCGAGAATGACGAGATCAGCCTCCTTCAAAGCCTCGCGGCGTTTGTGGCGCATTTGCAGAGGATGTTGTTTGCCCAATAAACCGCGCCCCATGCCGGAGAGATAAACCGGAACGCCGAGCTGCTCAATCGCCCGTGCAATATGCGCAACCTCACTTGCTTCGAGCACGGCTTGACTGCCTACAAGCAAAACCGGGCGCTCGGCTTTTGCCAAACGCGACGCTGCTGCACGCACGTCATTGGCGTTTGGCAAAGGCGGCTTTACTTCCACCCGAGAAAAATTTTGCGCCGAATCCAAACCGGCGAAGAGATGATTGACATGCCGATTCAAATAAAATTTGATCGCGCGTTCTGACAATGAACGACCGCTTTGCGACTTCAAGCCATACCATTCGCGCACTGTCGCTTCTTCATAAAGCAAATCGACCGGACATTCGACGAACACCGGGCCGGGCACACCACTCTTCGCGATCTCGAACGCGCGCACTAGCGATGGCGCCAAATCTTTGACGGTGCGCACGGCCTTCGCCCATTTCACATGCGGCTTCATGAGCGCCATTTGATCGATATCTTGCAATGCGCCACGGCCTTTGAGCGCGGTCGCAGTTGCGCCGCCGAGCAACACGAGCGGCGATTGCGCGAGCTGCGCATTTTTAATCGCCGTGATCGTGTTCGTCACGCCCGGACCGGCAGTGACCGCGGCGATGCCGGGAACTCCGGTGAGTCGCGCGACGGCATCGGCCGCGAACACGGCATTGACTTCATGACGCACGTCGATCACACGAATGCCCACGCGCTTGCAGCCGACGAGTATCGGCGAAATGTGTCCGCCGCAGAGCGTGAATAAAAATTTCACGCCGTGTGCGTGCAACACTGCTGCGATGCGATCACCGCCGTGCATTGATGCTCCTATAAATACGAACGAAGTCGAGGTTTGCCAAACGGCTTTTGATGAAAACAAAAGAGTCTTTGGCAAAGTCCGACTTCCCTCGATTTCAGTTATTATTCTTCCTCTTTCGGA
>JABWAN010000024.1 GCA_013361015.1 Candidatus Zhuqueibacterota bacterium
TGCCGGCGCGCGCGGCATATTCCCATTCCGCTTCGGTCGGCAAACGTACTATCGCCTTTTGCGCCTTGCCCTCGGCCCCTTGCTTCGTGAGCCAATTGCAAAACGCTTCGGCTTCAAACCATGACACGCCGACCACGGGTTGATTCGGGAGATTGCAACGATCATCATTCCAATAACTCGGCTGCTCCCATTTTTCTTCTTTGCGAGCTTTCCAGCCTTCTTTGCTCCACCATTGCTTTTCTTCATAACCACCCGCTTTTATGAAGGCGGCGAACTGCGCGTGAGTCACGGGGTAACGGCTGATCTTGAACGGCGAAAGCCCGACTTCGTGCGGTGGGCCGTCTTTTTCATCACCCATAATAAAACGACCGCCGGGCAGTTCCACCCACGCCATTGGGAACGAACACACGCCAGGCCGGGTGTCGCCGAGCTTGCCGAGCACAAAGCCGGCCTCCACGCGCTCGCGGTGCGGGAGCAAGTTGCCTTCAATCTCGTGTGAAACGCGGGCAAAGGATGTTTATCATCCCACGAGCGCGTGCGGCAAGTGACGATATAGCGATTGGGTCCGAGGCGTTCGCGCAATGCCGTAATCGCGGCGCGCATGAGCGGCCGTTGCGCCACCGCCACTTCATCGAGGCCGTCGAGCACGACCAAGCATGTGCCGCTGCGTAGATGCGTTTGCAATTCATCATGGAAGCCCGCGGCTTGAGATTCTTCGAGCCGCGTTTTGAGGTGCGCGAAAACCAAATCGAGCAGCTTGCGGTCACGTGCGTCGGCGTTCAGTTGCAGCCATGTTTCAGCTCCGACTTTGGTGAGATCAACGGCCAGTTCGCGGAGCACGAAACGCACCGGCATGGCTTGCTCGCGTGGCCATTTTTTCGGCAAAAGATTTTTCTTTTGATCGAGCAAAGCGCCGGCGCAGAGATAGAGCAAATGGTTGGTGAAGGAAGATTTGTCCGAGCCGGGTTCGCCGAGCAAGACGAGCGCGGGGTGTTGCAGTGCAACTTCCAAAGCGGAGAGAGGCTCTTGCACGCGCTCCCCAATTTCTTGCGCACGTGCTCGCCT
Organism: Candidatus Zhuqueibacterota bacterium; assembly: GCA_013361015.1. Classification (GTDB taxonomy): domain Bacteria; phylum Zhuqueibacterota; class Zhuqueibacteria; order Zhuqueibacterales; family Zhuqueibacteraceae; genus JABWAN01. The sequence goes on from JABWAN010000024.1 coordinate 1,066, forward strand.
TTCTTATTGCGAAATTCCTCGAGCAAGTTGCTCAATGCGCCCATGCCGAGATCGCCAACAACTTTGCCGAGCGCAAGCAGCGCGGCAGTGTAGCTCGGCGCATCGACCACGCCGCCAAGTGCAGTCGCGCCGAGCAGCCAGTAGAGATAAGTGGCCTGTTCCGCGGGCATGCGCTCGTAAAGCTTGAAGGAGACGCTGCGAAATTTTTCAGAGGTTTTTTCGTGAAGTTGGGAGAAGAACAGCTTGGGCGAAGTGGCAGCACCCGAGAGTTTGGGCATTACAACAAAACGTTTGGGTTATAAGCGTACGTGTTTGATGGGGAGAGTTTTACGAAATGCCGGAAACTTTTACAAGAGGAGATCAGCAGGAGCACATTGTTTTACAGCTTCGAGCTAGACGAGCCTAGCCCTCTCTGGAAGGATTTTTTAGGTGCTTGAGACGAGACGCAAAAAGGCTTGCGTCCCGAGCACTAGAAAAGATTCCTATGGAATGACAGGGAAGTGTGGAAGGCCGCAAAAAGAAAAACGGATGCAATCAAGGAAAAGAACATCACGAACCCTGCTCGTACTTCTCTTTAAACCGCTTTATGCTATGCATGATTGCGCGCGCGATTTTTTGCTGCGTCTCGCCGGAGCCGAGCAGTTGCTCCTCTTTGCGGTTCGAGATGAACGCCATCTCGACGAGCACGTTGGGCATGGAGGCGCCCACGAGCACGCGAAACCCGGCTTGCTCCACGCCGCGATCGGGCAGCCCCACCAAGCTTTGCATCTCCTCTTGAATGATTTGCGCAAAGCCTTCGCTTTCATGATGAAAGGCGTTTTGCGCCATCGCGGTGAGAATAAACTCTTCGTCGCTGTGCGCGGTCCCGCCGTTTTCATTTTCATATTTGACCACGGAGTTTTCGAGCAAGGCGACTTCCAACGCTTCATCGGTTTTGGCCGGGCCGAGAAAATAGGTCGTCGTGCCGTCCACACGGCGGCTCTTGTTCGCGTTGCAATGCAGGCTGATGAATACTTTGCCTTGCGCGCTGTTCGCCATGGCCGTGCGCTCATCAAGCTTGATGAACGTGTCATTCTCACGCGTCATCACCACGCGCAAGCCCAGCTCTTTTTCAATCAGCTTCTTCAAGCGCAGCGCCACTTGCAGGGTGATCTCCTTCTCTTTCGTGCCGCCCGGCCCGATGGCGCCGGGGTCGCGGCCGCCGTGACCGGGGTCGAGCACGATGGTGTCGATGCGCCACTTTTGGCGATCCATTTCCAAGTTGCGCAATACGGCTTCGGGCACCACCTCCTGCGTGGGCAACGACACGAGAATGGTGTTGCCTTGATTGCTGATGTTGAGTTGGTTCGCGTCAATCTCTTTTTCCAGCCGGAAAGAAAGCTGGGTGACCATGCCGGTTTGCACCGGGCGCACTTCCTTCACAATGCTCGCGCCTTGAATCGAGGTGGGCGCGTTGGAGGCAATCTTGCCGCCGACGATATCCACATACATCCAGCCGCGGCTGAAACGCGTGCTCACATGTCTGCGCGCGAACGGCTGCGTGGTTTGAATGCGAATGAGCGTGCCGTTCGTTTTGCCTTCCACGGCGATTTTGACGATGTTGGGAGCGCGTGTAAGGCTGCTCGTCGCCGAGGTGCTATCGCGCGCCGTGCTTTTTTTCAAACGTTCCGGCCAGGTGCCGCGATAGAGTGGGCGAATCAACTCGGCGAAAGCATGCAGCGGCACGAGCAGGTCTTCGTCGGCATAATGCGCTTCATACGGCAATTGCGCCATGCGGTCGTCGATCTGCACAAAAGGATTCATGGCCGTGACTTTGACTTCCGTGTCGCCAACATACAGAATCATTTTACGGGCTTTTTCGCTATAGAATGTGCGCAGGTTGAGATAGGCCGCGAGATCGCCGAGCGCGACGTATTCGAGATTGCGATATTGCGCGAGGGTGACGGTGCGCAACTCGCCCTTGCCGCTTTGAGAAAAAGCGCAAGGCAAGTTCAAGCCGAATGCAAAAATAAACGCAGGCAGGCAGTAAAGGCAGGGCAAAATTTTGGAAAGAGCACGCACGCGCCGGGTTGCCTCAGTTGGGGCCGTAATCTTGCGAGCGCATTTTTTCCTGGCTGAGAATTTGGCTGGCCCGTTTGAGAATCTGCTTTTCTTCGTCCGTGAGATTATCGTAACCGACTTCATTGATCTTGTCCAAGATTGCATCGACGCGCTCGCGCAGATGAATTTCATGCTGGCGGCGTCGCACGACCTCCATATGCCGGCGTTTTTCCGCGCGCCGGTGAAACCAATCTTTGAGCGCCGACAATCCGCGCGAAGTTTTGCCGGAGCCGGGCGGCGTATAAGCCGTGCTCATCCAACTCCCGGCGCGATTGCGCATCGCCCGCCAGCGCCAATCCATTTTCAAATATAAAAATCCCACAATCATACCGCCCAAATGCGCGAAGTGCGCAACGCCGCTGTTCGGATCGAAAATGCCCGAGAACAGCGAGATGCCCGCCACGATCATCACAAGGTATTTGGCTTTGATGTGCACCGGCAGAATGAACAAAATCAAAAAGGTGATAATGCGCTCCGGAAAGAGCAAGCCGAACGCCATCAGCAAGCCGTAAATGGCGCCGGAAGCACCCACCACCGGAATCGTCGAATCGATGCCAAGCAACACATGAAACAGGCCTGCGCCGACGCCGCAAACGAAATAGTACAGCAAGAATTGCTTGCTGCCCCATTCGCGCTCCAGCTCGCAGCCGAACATCCACAGCACCAGCATGTTGATGAGAATGTGCCAAATGCCGGCGCCGTGCAGGAACATATAGGTGAAGAGCTGCCACAGCGTGAATTTGTGAATTACCCACGCCGGCACCAACTCAAACCAATACACCAATTCCTGGCTGACCAAATGCTGCAAGATGAAGCAGCTCACATTGGCGATGATCAAATACTTCACCGCCGTCGTCAGACCGGCTCCCATGCCAAAGCGATAGGATTGCCCGTAAAGACCCATGGGTTGTTCTGGCTATGTTAGAATGGTTAGAAGATTTCTGGTGGTAATAATTCTACAGGCAGCGACCGAGATTCGCGGAGAGGAGGCGCTCGCTTCCTGCAAAGTTGGTGCTTACGTACGCTGAAATGGGCGGCAAAAGCCGTTGCGTGTGAGCTCGTGTTGCCTTCAAACCGGCGGCATAATATCAATCACACCACTAAAAGTCAAGCGAAACGTCCGCCGCGGTGCGAGGCATTCGCTAGCGCGGCTTGCGGGAAAGTGCGGCACATGACTTGGAGTCGCGCTTTCTTTTTTGTTTTGTCGCTGCTCGTTCTTGCGGGCCTTCTTCGTTTGTTTACCGAGGGGGCTAGTGCACCGAGGTGGCTTAAGGCGGACGAGCCGCAGCCAAACTCTACTAAACTTGAAAAGTTTAGTAAAGTTTTTGCCTTCTTTGCACAGATTTCACTTTTAATAGATTAAAACGCTTCGCACACTTCAAAAAGCAAAAGCATTGCTTTTTTCGCAGAGTTTTCACTTGTTAAGATCCTAACTATGCCTCGATCACGGGCCTAACTCTGCGCCTTCTCGGGTTGAAGTTGGCCGTCATTTAAAGGCGACGAGAATCCGTTGGGTGATGACCGCATGCCCTCGGCTGGCGTCCCTACGTTTGAGGCCTCGTTATCAAGTGGCGATCCTAGTTTTTGAAAGAACCCATATGGCTGCAACCTTACTCATTCTGCTCGGCGGCATCATTGGCGTGGGGTTTATCGGCAACCTCTTCTTTGAGAAGACCCGTATCCCCTCCGTGTTGTTGCTCATAGCCATCGGCATGGTACTCGGGCCGGTCACGCGCATCGTGCCGCCGGAAACCGTTCGGCCGTTCATGCCGTTTTTCGGCGCCATCGCCTTGACGATCATTCTTTTCGAAGGCGGGCTTGATCTCGATCTGCAGCACACGATTCAGCAGGCGGGCCGCGCGGCGCTGCTGGCCATGCTCTCTTTCGTGCTGGCGATCTTTCTGGTGTATTATGCTTTGCTGCTCGGCATGAATGCACAAGGCCCGACTGCGGTTGCCATCGCGGCCGCGCTCGCATGTACCAGCGCGCCCATCGTGATTCCGGTGCTTGCTCTCACGGCGCCCAAGTCGCCGATGCGGCCATTGCTCGTGGTGGAATCGGCGCTGTCCGACGCGCTCGCGGTGATGGTCGTGCTCGCGCTGCTCGGCTTCGAACGCGGCGAGATTTCCGGCGCACTTCTCGCCGGAGAGCTGGGCAAGTCGATGCTCATCGGCACGGGCGCAGCGCTGCTGGGCGGCTTGGTTTGGCTGTGGATGCTCAGCCACTTTTATAATCGACCATTCTTTTATCTCTTGACCATCGGTTTTGTTTTTCTGCTCATGGGGATCGTAGAAATTTTTCACGGCAGCGGCGCATTAGCGGTGCTCATCTTCGGCATGGTGCTGGCCAACGGCGAAGCCATCGTTGGCATCTTCAGTCCGCGCATTCGCGATCAAATTCACAAACTGTTGGGCGAAGGCGGCGTGGCGTTGCATCCGCGCCTCACCGAATCGCACGCCGAAGTTTCATTCATGACGCGCAGTTTTTTTTTCGTCTATCTCGGCATGATCTTCCAATGGCCCGGTGCGGACTTTCGCATGTGGTTGACCATTGTGTTGGTGGTCGTCGCGATCATCGTGGGGCGTGAAATCGCCGTGCAACTCACCGGATGGATCACCCGGGTTTCCGCAGCGCAGCGCGCACTGCTTACCGCGATGTTGCCGCGCGGACTGGCCACCGCCGTGCTCGCAGCCATGCTCATCAATCGCACGACGCAACCCGGCCCGGCCTGGGAAACGCTTGCGACGTTCGTCGTCGTCATTAGTAATCTGTGGATGTCTTTCCGCTTGTTGAAGATTCGACACACTCTTGAACCCGTGCTCGCCGCACCGCAGACGATCGCAAAGCAGGAGGCGACATGATCCGTTTATTCGCCGTGTTGCTTGTGCTCGCTTTCGGCGCGGACGATTTCGCTGCGTCGCAAGCGCAAAAATCGCGCAGCAGAAAAATCCGCGTCGCGGTTCCGGTGCTGCTCGATAGCGTTGAAGTGTTCGTTGCAGTCGGTATCGATAGCATTGCTGCGGCCGCGGCAGCGGAAAGAGTGAGAACGGTTTTGCATGAGCTGCGTGCCCACGCCACTGCGCCGGAAAAGGTCCGGCTGCACGAAGCCCGCGAAGATGGGGCCGGTTTTATCGTGCTCGACTCGCTCGAAGTGTTGGAAGTGCGCCACGAAAATCGCGTGGACACGGAACTATCACCGCTTGCGAATGCGATGATGATACGTGATCAGATTTTGGCCGCGTCGGCGGTGGTTCCCCAAAAGCAATCGGCTTGGGAGGAAGAAGAGCTTTTGTTGCGACTGTTGCTCGGCATTATCTATCCTTTTTCACTGCTGGTCGTGCTGCGGCTCACGCGCACCGGCATCCGGCGTTGGGAAAAGAATTGGCACGATGCTGCGCTGAAATGGCTCCATCGTTTCGCAGAGCACCGCGGCCTTTCCGAAACGGAGGTGCAAGGCCGGCGCGTGATCAACATCTTGACCGGCCTCGAGCGGCTCTTGCTCTATGGCGCGGTGTTCGTCCTGCTTTCCTTCACGTGGTTCGCGTTGTTCCCCCAAACCCAGGTGCTGGCGTCCGCGCTGCTAGCGCGTATTATCGGGCCGGCCCTAGACCTGCTCGGCGGCACGGCGCGCGGCGTTTTACTGCTGGCGTACACGTTTGCCGTGGCCTTGCTGGCGTATTGGTTGACCAAACAACTTTCGCAGCGCCGGCACGTGGGCATGGCTTCGGGCATGCTCGCGGATCCGGTGATTTATTTTCCGCTGCGCCTCGTCATTTGGATCGTCGCGCTCTTCTTCATCTTGTTTCCCTATCCCGGCGCGCCTCGGCTTTTCGCGGTCGGCGTGTTGCTCATTGTATTGCTCGCGGCGCTCCTTGCCATGCGCCCGCTGATTGAAGAGATCGCCGCGGGCATTTATCTCAACAGCACGCACGCGCTTAAAAGCGGAGACCGGCTGACGCTCAACGATACCGCTTATGTAGTCGTCGCACTTGGCTTGCTGCAGCTCCATGTTATGCGCGACGACAAGCAACATTGGATTCCCTATTCGCGCATTTTAAAAGCAGATTTGACGATCACCGCGCTGGCGAAGGAAAGCGCATGAACAATGCCGAAGATCGCAGGCTGCGTCAACTCGATCGCGTGGTCGCGGTGTTGGGTGCGTTGGCGTTTGCGATGCTGGTCGTGCGCTACGGCTTTCCGGAATTGTACGTTCCGAAATGGGTAGCCTTTGCGTGGTCGGCCGTGCTGCCGCTCGGCTTTTTTCTTGAAGCGATGTATCGTTTGCTGTGGGCGAAAGATCCATGGCGCTATCTCGCGCAACATCCGTTGCGCTACCTCATTTTGTTGATGATCGTTTTGGAAATTTCCGGCGTGGCAGCGTGGAGTGCAGGCAGCATGTTGGAGCGGCGCAGTCCTTCATTGCTGGTCAGCGAGCTTTATCTCGCCATTTTTTTATTTGGCTTCGTGGGCAATTGGGGCAAAGGCGCCATCTTAGCGAATCGTTGGTTGTCGAATCGCCGTATTCCAGTGTTGGCGTTGCCGGCGATTACGTTTGCGTCGGCGATTATCGCGGGCGCGGCGTTGCTCGCGCTGCCCGGTTTTCATCGCCAGCCGATTTCTTTGCTCGACAATCTTTTCACTTCCGCCTCGGCGCTGTGCGTTACTGGCCTGTCGGTTTATGAGGTTTCGACTGCGCTCAATCCTCTCGGCCAAGCTGTGCTTGCGCTGCTCATTCAAATCGGCGGCTTGGGTACGATGACGACTCTCGGGATGTTGGCGTTGTGGCACGGCGGTGCACTAACGCTCGGCGAGCGCGTTGCGTTCTCGGAATTGGTCGGCGGTGTGCGGCTCATTGAAACGCGCCGGCTCATCGCGACCGTGCTCAAAGTGACTTTAATCGTGGAAGCTTTCGGCACGCTGGCGTTTTGGCTGCTTTGGCGCGATCGCCTCGAACATCCCATATTACAGGGCGCGTTTCATGCGATCTCCGCGTTTTGCAATGCGGGCTTTGCTTTGTTCAACGACAGCTTCGCTTCGTTCCGCAATGATCCGCCGACGCTGATCATTCTCATGATGCTCATCATTCTCGGTGGTGCGGGTTTTCCCGTGACCGCAAACTTGGCGAGCGCGGGCTTCAGCAGAATTTTCCCGTGGTTGGAAAGCCGGCCGTTGCGGCAAGCCAGCCGTGCCGTGCTCGCCGTTTCTGGCGTGTTACTCGTGCTCGGTGCGGTTTTGTTTTGGCTTGATGGCTGGATCAACAACACGCCGCGCACACTGCTCGAGGCGCTTTTTCAATCCGTCACCACGCGCACTGCGGGCTTTCAAGTGGAATCGCAATTGCGCTTCAATACCATCGGAGTGATCGGCACGATTGTGCTCATGAGCATCGGCGCCGCGCCGCAATCTACCGGCGGGGGGCTCAAGCTCACTGTGTTCGCGCGGCTCTTCAAACGAATCGACCCGCGCGACGATTCGCCCTCTTCGCGCTGGCTCATATCGTTCAAACCGTTTCGCATCGCAATGCTTTTGGCAGCTCTTTATCTGCTCACCGGCGGCCTCGCAACGCTGCTTTTGATTTTTGTCGAGACCTTGCCTCCTCGCGAGCTGCTGTTCGAAGCCTTTTCGGCTTTGGGAACCGTGGGGCTCACACGCGACGTGACACCGCATCTTTCTGCTGCAGGAAAATTCCTCGTCATCTTTTTGATGTTTACAGGTCGCGTGCTCTATCCGACCTTGGTAATTCGCCTGATTCGCAATCGCCGCGAAGGCTCCGATCCAGTGCCATGGGCGTAAATGCCGCTGTGCAGCAAATATTACTACGAAACATTTTCGTGCGGGCATAGTATTCAAACTACATTGCGCTCCAATAGCTTTCGCGAAGCAGGCGATACTCGTTGTGCGTATCGCTTTCCAATAAATCAATGCCCTGGAGGTTATATGAAACCCAAAAAATCTTTCAATCTCGCCGATCTCGATACGATGACCGGGTTGATCGATGCGGTGTTTTCCGAAATGAATCTCGGGCTGCTCATCTATCAAATGGAGGATTTAGATGACGTGGGAACATTGAAACTGGTGTATGCCAACAAACAAGCTTCGAAATATACCGGCACCGATTTGAGCATATTGGTGGGAAAGTATCTCGCCGAGGCCTTTCCTCCCTTGGCACAGACTGATATTCCGCAGCAGTACGCGCAAGTGATTCGCAGCAAACAGTCCCGCACCATCGGCGCTCTGCAATATGGCGATGTTAACGTCGACCACGGCTACTACGCCATTCGCGCATTCCCCATGCCGAACGATTGCGCCGGCATTCTTTTGGAGAACATCACCCTCCGCAAACAGTTGGAAGATCTCGTCAAAAATTACAGCGAACAAGCGCGCGCCGAGGAGGCGAAGAAGTAGCGCCGGCGCGCCTTCTTGCACATTACCAGCATAGTTGCGATGGATTGGGCAAGGCACATCCCGCTGCTTTTGCTTTTGATGGCGACATTGCTTTGGTTGACGGCATGAACTTTAATTGAGGAGAAGCTTGCGTTGCACATCGTGGCATTTCAAGGTGAAATTGGCGCGTACAGCGAACGCGCTGCGCGTGAATTTTTTGGCGCGACGTGGCAGGTCACACCATGCCGCACGTTTCGCGACGCCTTTGTGGCAGTGCATGAGGGGCAGGCGCACGCTGCCATCATTCCGATTGAAAACTCGCTCGCCGGCAGTGTGCATCAAAATTATGACTTGCTGCTGCAGTATCATTTGCACATTACCGGCGAAATAATTTTGCGCATCAGCCATCATGTTATGGCGCTCCCCGGCGTGCAGTGGGAGCAGGTGCGGCGCGTTTACTCACACCCGCAAGCGCTGGAACAATGCCGAGAGTTTTTAGAGCAACGTCCGGAGCTCGAGATCATTCCGGCTTATGATACCGCGGGCAGCGCCAAATTAGTTGCCGAGAACAACTGGCGCGAGGCCGCAGCCATTGCCAGTGCACAAGCCGCGGAGCATTACGGCCTCGCGATTTTGCAGCGCGGCGTGGAAAGCAATCACAAAAACTATACGCGTTTTCTAGTTTTGGAAAAGGCTGCAGCCGCGCCCGCCGCACCGGGAAAAACTTCGATCGTGTTTTCCACACCGCACACGCCCGGCGCGTTGTTCAAGGCGCTGGCCGTGTTCGCATTGCGTGACATTAATCTGCTCAAAATCGCATCACGCCCGCTGCACGGCAGCCCGTGGCATTACCTCTTCTATCTCGATTTCGAAGGCACGCCGAACGAGAGCCGTTGTGAAAAGGCGCTCGCGCATCTCGGTGAAATTTCCGAGCTTCTGCGCGTGTTGGGAGCTTATGAAAAAGGCCGAGTGCTTGAGTGAGCAGCGCCCACGCGCAGCCAGGCTCGGCTGCAAGCCATTCACTTAGAATACACCGCGAATTGTAAATGAGGACTGTGTCCGCGCAAGAACATTTGTCTGAACCAGAAATCCATAGCGGTCTGCACGGTGTTTTGAAAGACGGCTTGGCGACACAAGCCATGCTGACGTTGACGGGCGGCGTTTTTCTAGTCGATTTTGCACTGTTGCTCGGCGCCTCGAATTTGCTCATCGGCGTGCTCGCCGCGATTCCACTGCTCGCGCAATTGGTGCAGATTCCATCAATTTATTTGGTGGAGAAATTTCGCTTGCGCCGGACGATCTGCGTCATCACTTCCGGGCTGGCGCGCACCTTTTTGCTGCTCGTTGCGCTGATTCCGTTCTTCTTTGCCGGCGCTGCCGCGGCCACGGCGTTGACTGTGGGCCTGTTCTTTTATGCGCTCTTCGGCGCCGTCTCGGGGTGCAGTTGGAATTCCTGGATGCGCGATTTGATTCCACAGGAACGGCTCGGCGCCTTCTTCGCCAAACGCATGGGGATGATGGCGGCTTTCGGCATCGTGCTCAATATCGCAGCCGGCTTTTACGTCGAGTGGTACCAGCAGCATTTCGCCGCGCAAAAAGCCTACGGCTACGCAGCTTTGTTTTTGTGCGGCGCCGCCGCGGGTTTGCTCGGTGTGTATTTCATCTCGAAAATACCCGAGCCGCGCATGGCGCCTCCCGTAAAGCATGACAGCTTCACTCATCTCTTGCGGCCGCCGTTTCAAGACAAAAATTTTCGACGGTTAATTCTATTTCAAAGCGCATGGAATTTTGCGATCAATCTGGCCGCGCCTTTCTTCACGGTGTACATGCTCAAAATGCTCGCGCTCGACCTGCGTCTCATCATTACGCTGCAGGTGGTGAGCCAGATCATGAATCTTATCTTTTTTCATTTATGGGGCAAGCTCGTCGATCGTTTCAGCAACAAATCCGTGTTAAGCGTCTCCGGCCCGCTGTACATCATCTGCATTTTCGTCTTCACCTTCACGACGCTGCCCGATAAATACGTGTTGACCATGCCGCTCTTGCTGATGATTCATATCTTCATGGGCATTGCGACCGCGGGCGTCACGCTCGCGGTCGGCAATATCGGCTTGAAGCTTGCGCCCAAGGGACAAGCCACTGCTTATCTCGCGGCCAACAGTCTGGTCAGCTCGACCGCGGCAGGCATCGCTCCTATCATCGGCGGCAATTTCGTCGATTTTTTCGCAGACTATGCTCTATCATGGACGGTGAAATGGCGCAGCCCAAGCGGCGTCATCACCTTCGAGACGCTGGATTTGCAGCATTGGGACTTCTTCTTCATTTTGGCTTGCCTGCTGGGCCTTTATGCCATGCACCGCCTCGCCAAAGTGAAGGAAGTCGGAGAAGTTGAAGAGGAAATCGTCATTCTCGAACTCGTCGCCGAGGCGCGCCGTTTCATGTTGAGCCTTTCCACGATCGCCGGCTTGCGCAGTGCGCTGCTCTTCCCCTTTTCTCTGTTGGGTGAGAATTTGAAGAAGCGAGAAGTGGAAGCGAGTGAGCAGTAGTTTTTTGAAAGCAGGAGATTGGACACGGAGACGGAACCACATGCAGAAATTTTTCAGTGTCCCGTTCCGTTTCCGTGTCCCTGCCTCTTTTTGATTGCTGCGTCTTGCGGAGTTCGCGCAAGCTTTCGTTGCGCTTACTTTGACTGCGCCAGCACTTGCGCGAACGTCACCTTCTCATCATCGATCACAAAAGCCGTAGCTTTGGCTTTGTTGCCGAGGGCGTGAAAAAGAGCAATCTCATCGGAAGTATTGCCAATGCGCCAGTCCACGCTATTCGTTTTGACGCCGCTGCCGGTGTCCGAAGCCTCGGTGAGATATTTTTTGCCGTTTGGGAATTCCAGCACAATGAACACACGGGCATGCGGCGGCCGTTTGCCATTGGCAGCCGCGCGCTTCGTCCAGCTCTCGCGCCGCTTGGAATTGGGAACGGACAATGGAAAGTCCGTAAGATTCACCGCGAGCGTTTGCCAATCGACCGCAGGCTCGCCCGAGGCGGTTTGACCGTTGGGATAACGCAGCGTTTCGAGCGGCAGAAACAATTCGCGATTCAGCAAATTGTCTTGAATGAACTCCACGCCTTTTTTGCTGCGATACGAAAAGGAGTTGCAGTTATAATCATTCGAGAAGTTGCGCTTGCCGCTCGTCCAGCCATACTTGCGCAAGCTCTCGTATTGCACGAAAAAATCACGCATCTCCCAAGTGAGCACGCCGGAGCCCGAGTCGAGCACGCGATCAAAAAAATACGTGAATTGAAAATCGCGTTTGTTCAATTCGTGTTCGACGAGGCGATCTTGTAAGCAGGGCGGCAGCGAATCGAAATGGCAACGCTGACTGTTGTCACGCAAATAATAGGTGACCTTCACTTGCTCGACCGTCAAGGGATCGCGGTCGAGCGACTGCAAATAAGCCAGCGATTGAATCTCGAAGGGAGGACGATTGGGAATGGAAAGTAAAGCCTCTTCGGAATATCTCGAAGACGGCGCTGTTTGGCGAGAAAGTTCGGGTTGGCGGGAAACGGTATCGGCACGAGCGGCGGTCGTGCTCTTATCCTTATGAGAGGATTTGGGTTTCTTTTCGAGCACGCCTTTCCCGCCGAACAAAAGCCAAATGATCACTCCCGCGCCGACGATTTTGAGAAAGTCTTCCATCATCACCCCGTGCAGTTTTAGGGTGTCTCAGTCACGCAAGCTGCATTTGGAATCTTCCTAAAAACGAGTCGTATTTGCCGCTCATTCTAACGGGCGGCAGCGAGATTGTCAAGTGGAAATTTGCGCGCCAAGCAATTCCTCCGTTACGTGTGAGGCGGTCGGCTCTCCGCACAGGGAGGCAAGGCGTCCGCCATAGTTTCTCTTTTGTTTTGTCGCTGCTCGTTCTTGAGGGTCATCTCCGTTTGTTTACCGAGGGGGCTAGTTCACCGAGGCGACTTACAGCGCTTCGCAGACTTCAAAAAGCAAAAGCCGGCATTCTCATGAATGGCACACGATGAAGGCGCATGCATGCTTTTGACTCCAAGCCACCTCGCTCGAAGAGACCACCTAGGTAAACAAGCAGAGATGAACCCTCGGTGAAGCAGCGACAGAACATAAAAAACCAAAACCGAATGCTTTCCAAAGTGAGCGCGTCAATGTGCTGAGAGGAAATACCCTTGCTCGCCGGTTAATTCCCAGCGCATCAACGCAACCGGAATCATGCCCGCGTCATTCAGCTCGTCCATGAAGCGCTTGAGCGTGAACGCCTCGCCGAGTTGTTTGGCGCGCACGGCCAACAGTTCTTCGATCTCGATTTTGCCAATGAGGTAGCTCGTGCCGTAGGAGGGCTGTTGCAAGTAGAGATGCTGCTCGAACCAAACCGTGTTGCTTGTTGCTTGCAGCCATCCACGCGGGGTCCATTCAGAGGCGAATTTGATGGCTTGTGCCATCGTCCATTCATTGCTGTGCATGTGCAAATCGCCGAGCGCGCGGGCGGCGCGTTGCGCGAGCAAAACCCAAATCAACTCGCGCGCGCGCGGGCGGTCGTCCAAAAGCCCGGCATGCATCATCATTTCTTCGATGCCGGTCGCAAGCCCTTCCGCGCGTCCGGCAAAAATGTTATAGAGCAAAGGCACGCGCCGCATCGGACTTGCATGCGGCTCGTGCTGCATGCGGGCGAGATCGAACCAGTGATAGCCGTGCGTGCGCATCACCAGCGGGTCGCGATAATTGATTTCAGAAAAAAACTCACGGCGGCCAGCGCTGGCTGGGCTAAACGATCCGATGCGCGCACGCAGAGCCGCATCCATGTAGTCGCGTATCGAAACGATTTCGTGGTCGCGAAGGAACTCCATGTATTCGGTCACCGCGGCGTTGAAGCGGCGATCATATTCCTCCGCATCGGCAACTGGCGCGGGCTGCGGCAGCCTGCGATTGCGGTGCTCTTCCAGCCGCAGCGCCGCATGCGCGCGCGCCAATTCGCGGCGCATGAAGGTGACTTCTTCCTGCCAGGTGTAGGGCACGAGCTGCACGTTTTTCAAATACCAATTGTAATGGTCAATGCCCACACCTGATACTCCGGTTTTGGAGGGCGCTTCTTTTTCCAGCCAAACACAAAAAGCGTCCGTGGCCTCACGCGCAGCCCGAATATCTCGCAACAATGAATTGCCGGCGCTCGCGACTTTGCTGGCAAGCGCGCTCAAATCCACGCTCTGTTGTTTCATGCTGCGAATGCCGGCAACCCACAGGTCGCGCGCATTGCCAATGAGATTGTTTTTGGCCTGCGCGAGCACTGCTGGAATCTTGCGGATTTGCGCGCTTAACTCGCCGGCGCTTTGCGGCGTGAGCGGGAATGAGTAGGCCCACACGTCGATCGCACCAGCAATGACCGGCCCCTCACGTGCGGGCACATCGCTTTGCTCGGGAAAGATCATCACATAAAACGCGGGATCACGCGCCCAGGGCTGCCGCACGCGATGGTCGAAATCGAGACCGTTCATTTCTGCTTTGACGAGATGATAATCGATGCGTTGCGCCACCGGCCATCCGCTCGTGTCAATCGCCGCAAGCCGTTTTTGATGCACGGCCAATTCGCGATGTTGTGTTGCCATCGCTGAAGCAGAGTAGTCAAAGATGCCGGCGATGATCGGCGGCTTCTGAAATGCGCGCCACTCCTCGAAGAGCTGCACCAAGTCGTCATAACGAGTGCTTCGACTTTCCTGGCCGAGGCTCTCGCGCTGCGTACAGATCATGAACAAAATGAGCCATGCTGATAGGTAAACTGTTTTTCTGAAGGTGCAAGCATGCGGCATGGGTAAATCTCCGCGAAGAGTGAGATTTTTTTTTGATCAGGCCATATGAAGCGCGGCAGACTTTTGAGATAGGCGCGACGCACTTTGCAAGCGCGTGGCGCTTTCGAGCTTACTTCATCAACAAAAGCTTTCTTGTGGCGGTGAAATTTCCGGCTTCGAGGCGATAGACATAGATGCCGCTCGCGACTTTCGTGCCCGCGTCGTTCGCGCCA
>JABWAN010000917.1 GCA_013361015.1 Candidatus Zhuqueibacterota bacterium
TTTTCCGCGCCGACGCGCTGGATGATCAAATCCCACGTGAACGTGTGCAATGATTCGTGTTTGCCCATCATGAGCTTGCCGTCGTTAAACTCGAGCGCGTCGGTGTGGCCGGGATTCGAGACGGAGATAACATGAGCGCGTTGCGCGAAATCTTTGAACACGGGATGAATGTCAGGATAACCGAGCATTCCTATATAGGTAACCGGCATGCCGAAGGCCGCAAGCGCATTGGCCATGATCGGGCCGTTGCCGCCGAGCTTGGTTTGCTGCACGATCATTTCCATGTTCGTGCTCTGGCCGGAGGCTTGTGCAATGCGCTGCGCGAAAGTGTTAATGTCGCCGATCAAAGTGAAGTCTGTGGGGGTATCACGTTTGTCGACGACGCGAATGATTTCATCCACGAAGCCGTCGAAGCCGACAAGCACGTTTTGTTGCTTCAGAGAATGTTGGCGCGTGCGTAATGCCGAGAGGGTTTGTTCGCGAAGTTGCGCTGCTTCTGCTGCAATAGTAGAGGTCATATCGAATCCCTCAGTTTCTCGGTAGATTCATTACAGAAAATTATTCCCACGGAAAGATCATAGCTCCGGCGGGAAATTTATTTTGCCGATGCTGGAAACCGCGAGCGCGAGGCGGAATGTTTGCGAATGCGCGGCAACAATAAATAATCTTGATTACAAAATCAAAGCATTTCTCGTTGCCGGCCGCTGGTTACTCGGCGCTCGACCATTCAGCAACCAGCAACGAGCGACCAGCGCAAGTCTCAGTGAGAAACAATGTCTCAATGAAGTACACGAGTCCTCGCAGTGGATCGTGATGTAAGCGCGCAGCGACAAGCAACTCATTGTTTCAACGTTAAGACAGGTGGCGTTGCATTGTATCCAAGTGGGCATATGGTTTGCTTAAAAGCCGGAACGTTGTCGATTGCGTTTCAAATTTTGCTTCACGGCCTACCGCCAACAAATCACTGGGAAAAGTTTACACAACTCGAGACACAGCAGATGGACTCCAAAAAACTTTCCTCACTCATCCCGAAGATCGTGCACGGGGGCTATACGCAAGGGGAACTGGTTGAATTCATCAACCTGGTGCAGAAGATTTCATTGAGTTATTTGAAGTATCAAGAAGTGATCGGCAAACACATTCGCTGGGAGCGACGACGCAAAAGCGGCGAGCTTGACGATCTCGCCATCGATTGCGTGGCCGGCTTGTTCATGCGCAACGATAATAATGAATTCGTGCAGTTGCGGCGCTATTTCGGGCCGTACATCGAATCCAACGCTGCGCCCAACGATGTCGAGCTGTTGATCATGCTGCGGCGCTTGGTCATCAAAAAAACCAAGCAGGAGCTTTCACGGATTTTCAAAGAGCGCGACCCCGAGGGCGCCAAAATTATTCGCAACATTCGCGTGGCGGTAAAGAACGCTACGGACTTGGCCACGTTTCGTGAGATGGGAAGAGAATACATTTATCTGAGAAATGGTCGCATGATGCGTGCAGCAGCTCATCACGAGCATGCCCCGGTCTGCGGGGTGGAGGCCCCCGCGGGTGTCGCCGAATTCTCGCATGAAGAGCTGAATTATCTGCGCAAAGCGAAACCGACCATTCCGGAAAAATCTTTGAAGCAGAATTATCTCGAGCTGTACGCGCCGAAAGATCACGTCTCCACCACGATTCGCAAAATGCTGTCGGTGGTGGGCGGCGACGAGCGTTTTCAGAATTTTTTGCCGACCGACGTGGTGGCGCGCTTGATTCGCCACACCAATCTTGAAGTGGTGCGCAATCGTCTCATCGCGCAGATCGAAGACGTCTCGCCGTTGGACTATGTGCGCTTGAAGGAAATCGAACGGGCCAAACAGAAGGTATTGCAACGCGTACGTCAAAAGATACAGAACCAATATGTCGCCAGCAGTAAAATTGCGCCGGAAAAAGGTGAGATTTATTACCGAACTCTTGCCGATGTACTGGAAGACATTACCCACAGCAAGAAGATCGAATCGTATTTCCGTCATTTGCGCAAGTACATGCCAGATTTGACTCAGCGACGGTACCGTCAGGAAGAACGTACCATCTTTGAGTATCTAGGGAAACTCACCAAAAAGTGGTTTCGCGAATACCTCAAGGATTTGCTGTAGGCAGGCAATTCTAACTAGCCGGCTTCGCGCTCGCACTCCCGAAACACACGGAAAACGCGAAAGGCTTTTTCAGTGTCTTTCGCGGGTTTAGTGGGCAACGCGACCCGGTTAAGTAGAAGGATAGGACCTGGCCGTTTTTTGCGACTTGTCGGAAAATAGTTTTTCCGTGAATCAGGGGTATTGTCAGTACATAAAAGTACAAATTCGAAAGTACAGCGTCCTGCGATGAGACAACCGGACGAAACAACGCCGGACGCGTAAACGACCCCGAACCCTCCTTGCACTGACGGCTGTTGAGGCAGTGAGGAGAAAATCACGATCAACGCATGAAGAAAAACTATTTTCGCCAGCGGGATTGGATCCCTCGGACTTCCGAGGTGATCAGGGAAGAGTGTCTGGATGCCGAGTCGTTGGAATTCGTATTGCTTTCAGCACAGCGGAATCGTGCACTCTACGAAAAATTCGAAGATCATCTCCTAACTTGCGAGCGTTGCATGCGCCGCGTGCGCGGTTTGGCAACGTATTATCGCATTTTGGAGAGCGAGCTTCAGCGACCGGCTTCTCCGCGACTCGTTGAGTTAGCGCGGACACTGGCGGAACCAGTCGAATAAAAAACGCCTTTCGCTTTATACCGTGGGCGGAAAGCTATTCCGCCCACGCAGTTTTTTATTCCACCGCAACGCGAGACTATTGACGGTCCGCCTTCCGAACCTTTCCTCGCAGTACGTGCTTGCAGCGCCGGCGCGTCACCTCGGGGCATTGCGCCGGGCAGCGCCTGTTCTCGCCCGGCGCCTCGACGCATTGCAATCTGCCGGGCGAGCATGTGCACGCCACGATCTGCGCTTGTTG
>JABWAN010000918.1 GCA_013361015.1 Candidatus Zhuqueibacterota bacterium
AAAAGCTGATGACGGCATTTTTTCCAACAAATGGTTGCCGTGCTGTAACCGACTGTAAATCGGGAGGCAATATTACAAATCGCGCGCTCTTCAAAATGGCACCAGTGTTGCTAGAAAATAAGGTGACCAAATATGATTGCAACCGCCAGTTTATTCGAAACGTTGTGCATCTCAACTAACAGATGGTCCCGATGAAAGTTTTGATGATTGCTCCGCAGCCGTTCTTTCAACCGCGCGGTACGCCTTTTAGTGTTTTGCACCGCCTCCGTGCTTTGTCCCTGCTCGGTTATGAGATCGATTTGGTCACTTATCATCTTGGGCAAGATGTGAGCATTCCGGGCGTAAAGATTCATCGCGCGGCCGCGGTGCCGTTCGTCAAACGCATTGCCATCGGACCTTCGAAGGCGAAAATATTTTTGGACGTGCAGGTCTATCGCCGCTGCATTGAGTTGCTCAAACGCGGGCGCTATGATTTGATTCACACGCACGAAGAGGCGGGCTTCTTCGGCATTCGCTTGAGCAAAAAGTTTGGAACACTGCATCTTTACGATATGCACTCCAGTTTGCCGCAGCAGCTTTCGAATTTCAAGTACAGCAAGTCCAAGCTGCTCGTGGACGTTTTCGAGAATTTGGAAGCGAAGACCATCGCCAGCGCGCAAGCCGTGATCACGATCTGCCCGGAGCTGCATGCTTACGTTCACGAAAAGTACCCCACCAAATTCAACAAGCTCATTGAAAATGTGGGCGACAACAGCGACGTGTTTCAGCATCGCCCGGACCTTAAAGAGATCAAACAACGGTACAGTCTCAACGGCGAAACGCTGGTGTTGTATGCCGGCACACTCGAACCATATCAGGGCATCGATCTGTTGATCGAGTCGAGCCAGCCGGTGCTGCGCAAGCATGCGCACGTGCGGTTCTTGGTGGTTGGCGGCAATCCGCAACAAGTGGCGGAATACAAGAACATGACCGAACGGCTGGGAGTTCGCGAGCAATTTGTCTTTACCGGCCAGCGCCCTCCCGAAGAGATTCCACAATTCATGCAAATTGCCAACGTGCTGGTTTCCCCTCGGATCAAAGGCAATAACACACCCCTGAAAATCTACTCGTACCTTCGTTCCGGCATCCCAATTGTTGCAACCAATCATTTGACGCATACGCAAGTTTTGAAACCGGAAGTCGCGGTTCTGACCGATTGCACGCCGGCCTCGTTTGCGCAAGGCTTGCTGCGGGTTTTGGAGAACAAAAATTACGGACAGACGATCGCCGCGCAGGCGCGTGCGCTGGCCGAACGCGAATACAGCTATGAAGCCTATCTGCGCAAGACGAAGGAAGTGTATTCGTATCTCGAATCGTTGCGTGCATAAACCCTCTCTTTCCTACGCTTCGCGTAGGAATGCAGTCCGGACGCTCCGCGTCCATGTTGATAAGGCTTAAAAGAAGACGACCCTATGTGTGGCATCTGCGGTACCCTAAATTTCTCACGCGAAGCGCACGTTGACTCACACGACGTGCAGCGCATGAACGACGCCATCTTTCATCGCGGTCCGGATGACGAAGGCTATTACGTGAAAGACAACGTCGGCCTCGCGATGCGGCGCTTGAGCATCATTGATTTGACCACGGGCAAGCAGCCGATTCGCAACGAAGACGGCAGCATTTGGATCGTGTTCAACGGCGAAATCTACAACTATCCCGAGCTGCGCAAGGAGTTGGAGAGCCGCGGCCATCATTTCTATACGAAGTCCGATACGGAAGCTATCGTCCACGCCTACGAAGAGTTCGGCGTCGAATGCCCGAACAAACTCAACGGCATGTTCGCCTTCGCCATTTGGGATGCGTATCGCCAGCGCGTGTTCATTGCGCGCGATCGCCTCGGCAAGAAGCCGCTGTACTACTATCACGATGACAAACGGGCGCTCTTCGCCTCGGAATTAAAAAGCATTTTGCAGATTAAAGACGTGCCGCGCCGCGTTTCGCGTGAGGCGTTGGATTTGTACCTCACCTACGAATACATCCCTGCGCCGTACACAATTTTTGAGGACATCAAAAAGCTGCCCGCAGGCCATTCGCTCACGATTCATGCAAACGGTAAAACCGAGCTGCGGCGCTATTGGGAACTGCACTTTCACGAGAATGGCACATTAGAAAAAGATTTGCAGCACGGCTTGGTTGATTTGCTGCAAGACGCGGTGAAGATTCGTTTGATGAGCGACGTGCCCCTCGGCGCATTTCTTTCCGGTGGCATTGATTCAAGCTGCGTCGTCGCGTTGATGGCGCGCGTGATGAACCAACCCGTCAAGACTTTTTCCATCGGTTTTGAAGAGGGCAGCTATAACGAGCTGCACTACGCCCGCGAGATCGCGCGGCACTTCAAAACTGATCATCAAGAATTCATTCTGAAGCCCGATGCGCTTGGTTTGACAGAGAAGCTGGTGAAGCATCTCGATGAGCCGCTCGGCGATTTTTCCATCATCCCCACGTTTCTCGTTTCGCAAATGGCGCGGCAGCACGTCACCGTCGCCCTCTCCGGCGACGGCGGCGACGAGTTGTTCGGCGGTTATGAAACGTATATCGCGGATTGGGCTTATCGCAAATATCGGCATGTCCCCAAGTTGTTGCGGAACGGAGTCATTTCCCCGATTGCGCAGCGCGTTCCACCCACTGCAAAGAAAAAGGGCGTGATCAACCGCGTTAAGCGTTTCGTCGATGGTGCGCTTCTGCCGGAAGATTTGCAGCACGTGCGCTGGATGATCTTTCTGACCGAGCGCGAAAAGCAGCAGCTCTACGGCGAAGCCATGCAGAGCCTGGCCAGCTCGACCGGTGCGCACGATTTTATTCGCAGCTATTTCAACAGCGCAGATTCACAAGACTATGTCAATCGCCAGTTGTACGTCGATATCAAAACCTATCTCTGCGACGACATCATGGTAAAGGTCGATCGCATGAGCATGGCAACTTCGCTCGAAGCGCGCGCGCC
>JABWAN010000919.1 GCA_013361015.1 Candidatus Zhuqueibacterota bacterium
CTTGTCATGAACAGCTCCGACAATGAGGGCCTCATCCTGCACGAAGTCGGCCACATTTATTTCTTCGGCCTCTTCGGCAACAACGAGCAAAAAGAAGCATGGCTGGATGAAGGCTTTACTTCGTTTCAAACGCGTTGGTACATGGAAACGCGCTACGGCCCGTGGGGTTACGATCGCGAACATGAGTTGCAGAATGCTACTTGGCTCGCGCGGCATCGGCCGGCGCAAACGAGCAACAAAGGCAATCGTGGTTTTGCGCAGCAATACATGAACAGCGGTTTCAACGAGCCGATTTCGAAGTATGCCTATCAATACAAAGACGGCATGGGTTACGGCGTCAATGCTTATACGAAAGGCTCGATCTTTTATGAGATGCTGCGCTATCTCGTCGGCGCGGAAACGTTCGAGCGCATTTGCAAGGAGTATTTCAACCGTTGGGCCTTGAAGCACGTGAATGAAGCGCGCTTCCGGCAAGTGTGTGAAGAGGTGAGCGGCATGGACTTAGTCTGGTTCTTTCAGCAATGGCTGCACGAGACGAAGCTGGTGGATTATAGTCTGGGCAAAGTACGCAGCGAACAAGTGGCAAATGGCCAGTGGCAAACCACAGTGGAGATCAAGCGCAATGACGAAGGAATAATGCCGGCAGAAGTGGAACTCACGCTCGCCGACGATTCGAAAGTGCTGCAACGCTGGAATGGAAAGGAGCGCGCGGGCGTGCTCACGTTCAACACCGCGAGCCGTCCGCGCCGCGTAGTATTGGATCCGCACGATCAAATCATGGATAAGAATCGCCTCGGCCACGGTAACACGCGCGTCGAGTTGTATCCCGAATACCCGTACATTGAAGACTACACGCCGAACGATGCTTACGTGCTCACGTGGAAGCCGAGCGTTTGGTATAACGACCTCGACGGTGCACGGGTGGGCGTGAAGCTCAAAGGCCGTTATCTCGATACGCGCAATTTTGAGGTGGGCGCGTGGTATGGCCTCAAATCTTCGGCGCTCGACGGCAGTCTGCGTTTCTCGAACAAGCTAGGCAGCCAGACGCGCTATCATCTAGCGGCGATGAAATTGGAAGGTCGCTATCATGCCGATGCGAGCATAACGGCGTCGTTCAGAAAAATGTGGTTCACGCCGCCGCAGTTGAATTTCCGGCTCGGCTTTTCTTATTTTGAATTGCCGCGCGATAAAGCCGAGTATGCGGCCACGAACGTGGAAGTCGCGAGCGACGTTTTTGCTTTCTCAAATTGGACCACGGGTAAGGTCAATCGCGCGTATGTGAATTTCAACGTGAATCCGCGCGGCATGGGCTGGCGCAGCTTAATGCGCGGGCAAATTGCGCACGCGAATAAAAGCTTCGGCAGCGACGCGGTATATACGCGCTTCGAAGGGGAGCTGCGGTTTTGGATTCCTGCTGCAAACGGCGACGGGCTGTATTTGCGCGGTTTTGCCGGCGCGTTTTTACGCGAGGAAGATGACAAGCCGCTGCAAGATTTGTTTTCAGCATTCGGCGCAAGCGGGCGCGAACAGTTCGAACAATTCTACGTGCGCAGCCGCGGCGCGCTGCCTGCGGAGTTGCACTATCACGCGCCGGGCGGCGGCAATCTGCGCGGCTATTATGATCAACCCGAGTTGGTAGGCAAAAACTTGTTTGCGGGCAACATTGAACTGCGCAAGACTCTGTCCTTGCCGCTACTGGGAAAGTTATTGCGCCCGGTGTTGGGCCGCGCCACATTCAGTGCATTCTTTGACTACGGCCATCTCGCCTCGCCGTACGTCGACGCGAACAACGATCTCGCAGATGCAGGCGTCGGCGTGATCTTTCAGAAAAACGTGCCGGACAATTGGTATTCATTCATCATCGGCACGAACTACACTCTACGCCTCGATTTCCCGCTTTGGGTGAATCATCCGCGCACGGTGATTGACGGCAGCGCGGATGACGAAGTGAAATTCCGTTATGTTTTCAGTTTGCAGCGAGCGTTGTGATATGACCACGCAGGCTCTTTTGATTACCGCAATCGGCGGTATCCTCGTGCTCGCATTATTGGGCGGAATGTGGTGGCGTCTTTATCGCCGCAATCGTCGCGCGCGCAAAACGGAAGTGGGCAAGTCGACGATTGAGGAAATCAAATCGCGCAAGTCTGGCAAGCTGCGCTAGTTCGCGATCTCAGGTTTTAGCACAATCCGAAAAGCGAAGCTCCGCTGCGCGTCACCGAAGAATTCTGGCGCCATGATTTGTCGACAACACTATTGCTGATCATCCTGCGACAAACTTTACCTATGGACGTTTGGAAGGCCTGCACGTTTAGAGAATATCATTGAGGCTCCAATGCGACAAGTTTTCATCACTCGTTTCGGCGGTCCTGCGGTACTGCAATTGAGAGAAGCGACCAATCCCAAGCCCCAAGCGGGCGAAGTTGCAATTGCAGTGAAGGCCTCGGGCATCAACTTCGCGGACGTCATGGCGCGCAAAGGCTTGTATCCCGATGCACCGAAACCGCCGTGCGTGGTGGGCTACGAGATTGCCGGTGTGATTGACGGCCTCGGCGCGGGTGTGCAGCATTTCGAAATCGGGCAAGCCGTACTAGCGTTGACGCGCTTCGGCGGCAACACCGACTATGTCTGTGTTCCGGCGCAGCAAGTTTTCTCCAAGCCCGCTTCTTTGAGCTTCAACTCGGCGGCGGCAGTGCCTGTGACCTATCTCACTGCGTATCAACAGCTCGTGGTGATGGGTTCGCTGCGCGCTGGAGAAAGTGTGCTCATTCACAACGCCGGCGGCGGGGTCGGCCTGGCTGCGCTCGACATTGCGAAACACCTCGGCGCCATCACGTACGGCACGGCGAGCGCGAGCAAACACGCATTTCTCCGCGAGCGCGGGCTCGATTTCGTGATTGATTATCGCACGCAAGACTGGCTGAAAATTTTGCGCGAGCTGACGAATGGCCGCGGCGTCGAGCTAGTGCTCGAT
>JABWAN010000920.1 GCA_013361015.1 Candidatus Zhuqueibacterota bacterium
GAATTCATCGGGCAACGGGCCAGGGCTCTGCAGCGCGTGGGGCAGCCTGGGGCCTTCGTACTCGGCGGCCAGTGGGACCCCGGTGGCCCAGCTCGCGAGATAGCGCAGCACGGTGATGGGGTGCGTCTCTTCCTCGCGGCCGCGAAGAAAGCCTGGGCCCCGAACGCCGATGAAGGTGGGAACGTCGAGGCCCGCGGCGTGCACACCCCGGTCGTTGTGACCGTGATCTCCAAAGACGATCAGCGTCTCGCCGGGCGCCACGGCCTTCCCGGCTTCCCCGATCCAACGGTCGGCGGTCGCGAGCGTGGAGCGATACTCGGAACCATCGTGGCGAACGCGGTGAGCCACGGTGTCGACGAACGTGGCGTGGAAGATGACGATGTCGAACGCCCCGGAGCGATATTCCTCCAGGGCCCGGGTGAACAGCGCGTGCTGTTTGGGCTCGAGCTCGGCGGTCGCCTTGGGTTCTTCGTACCGACGATAGTCGACGCCGTTCTTGCCGAATTGCAGAAACGCATCGTCCGAATAGACGAGGATCTTCCGGCCAGCGCGGCGCCAGTCGTCCACGATCGAGCCCGTGGCGTCGCGCCCTTGCACGAAGTTCTCGACGAAACCAAAGATGCGGAACCGGTCGGCCCCCACGAAGGCGGCCAAGAGTGCCGGGTTGGTCACCTGATCGGTCGCACCGCTCGAGGCCATCCACCGCGCCTGGCGCTTGAACCGCCCCAGCTCTGGCATCAGGGCAACGTTTCGGGTCGCGCCGAGCGGCAGCGAGTCGATGAACAGCATGAACGTGCGATTGCCCGGGCCCGCCGCGCGCGCGTCCGCGGCTGCTTTGTCGAAGCTCGCGGTCAACTCAGGATAGAACGCCCGCCGGGAAAACGCAATTCCAAGCTCATTGTCCGTAAGCAAGTCTTCGTGCAGCTTATCGCGTGAGAGCGTCGTGGCCTCATGGTTCAACTCGCTGGGAGGGAGCAGATAGGCTCCCGCACCGCGGCGGTGGCGTTTGAGCGCAAGATACGGCCGCCGCAAGCGCCGGCAGATCCGGAAAAGGTGCTCAACAAATTCGCGATCTTTTTTCTCGCCTTTGAAGTTGTTGCTGGCAACGATGACGTTTTGCGAAGTCCCGACGGTGGTAGAACTCACCAATTCTTGTCGTCTTCTCTGATATGCAGTATTGACCAAGAATTGCGGATAGCCGTAGAAGGAAAGCCTTTTGATCTCCTGCAATAAGAGATTAACCGCGGTGTATTCTTCAAAACCGGAAACGCCCATGGCCACGGCATCATAAAATTGTTGTACCCATGTGTGAAAAATCGTCCAGCTTTGATCGCTCTTATTTTGCCGCTCGGGCAAAATGGGAACGTTGAGCATTTCGCTGCCCGCAAGCGCAGCGTCTTCAAACGGGGAGAATTCGCGTTGCCGTGGGCTGCTCAACCAATACAGAAACAGGCGAAAAACAAAATCCAACGCATAGCGTGCATAAAGATTGGCTTCGTTCAGCTCCGCGCTCATCGCGTCTTCGCCGCGCAGATGAAACTCGCACGTCTCCAGGAAGGTCGCGTAAGTCGAACGCGCGATCGGAATGCTAAAGGGAAGGAATTTTTCGAGCACGCGCAATTTTTCCACGGGCGTAAATGCCCGCCAAGACTTATCCACGTGGTCAAGCGGGATTTCTAGTTTTTGAATCAGCTCGGAAAGGCTAGCGGTGGGGAGAGAATAGCGTTGCAGAAAAGCATCGGTATCGATGATTTGGGAGAAGGAATCGACAGTGACAATTTCGCCTAGCTCGTCTTCGTAAGAAAAATAATCCAAGTAGAGATCGATCCAAAAAATGTCGAAAGGATCTCCGCGCCGCATTTGCTTTTTTATTTTGTCAATTGCATGGCAAATACTCGCGGCAAACTCCACGCGCAGCGCAGCGCCACATAGGTCCGCAAAATTGCTCCGCAACGTTTCGCGCAGATCAGGATGATCTTCAAGAATCAGAATGGACCATCGCGTCTTCTTTACAGCCACGGCATTCCCTTCCGATTTCGAGGTGCCACATGTAGTTTTCGTGACGGATTTTGAATTTCGGCGGCCGCTCTCCGGCATCATTTTCGATGAGGTACTTTATGATTTACAGTCCGTGCATTTCGTGGCCCAAACGGAAACGCGCGCGCCCTTCTTCCGCAAAACGTTCTTTCAGGGAGGTGCTATTGCTGAACTCGAAATGCAGGTGTGCTCCGCCGGCAGATGGGGTTGCCGAAAAAATCATCGTGCATTCATGGCATCCAGTGAGCGGCGAGGGCGCTGCGTGTTTGAAGTAATTACTGAAAAGATTGTATAGAATTGCTTCGATGCGCACACGGGCTTCATTAACCAGGCGCATGGGCGGAGCTTCTACGCGGATTTGCGCGTACGGCGAAAAATTTCTAAAGCTGTCACGCAAGATCGCTAAACATGCCGCTTCCGGAGAAGCGCTGCCGCTTTGCATATTAGCCTGCAAATAGGCGGCAACCTCATGGCGCGGCGAGTCGCCATCGAGCGCAAAGGTGGCGCTGCGATTACGCCGAAAACTGGCGCGATAGCGGCGGTTTTTCAGCCATGCCCGCCACGTGCGCATGAAGGCCTCCACAAAAAGCTCGGCAAGCCTGACGGGCTGTTCTTCTTCCGGTTCGCTCGCTTCCTCGCCCAGCTTACTCGGTTGGCTCAAGAGATAATTCCACATCATGCGCTCTTTCCGATGCTGCTCCTCCAATTGCAGCGCCGCCAAATCCGAATCCATGCCCTCCTGCAAATCCGCAATCAAAAGCTCGTGCATGGTTTTCGTGTCGTGCGCGATCATATCGAGCAACTGTTTGCGCTCTTCGTAAACCTTGCGCTGGCCGTCGTTCATGATGTCGTACACCATCGCGTGTACGTCCTTGTGCTCCATGGCCGGCAGGTTGATGCGGCGCACATCGCCGTGCACGCGGATCATCGG